>JALWVW010000369.1:0-5730 GCA_027079365.1 Campylobacteraceae bacterium
AGAATACCATACTCGCCAAAATGTATCTCATCGATCATCTTGCCATCCAGAAATGAACCCTCGGGAATCAACATCTCCCGAAATGATATGGTGGAGCCATCAGAGATAAAGCTGTCCAGCAGTTTGGTAGCTACCGGTCTGACCAGCATATTGTGAATACGGTAGGCACTGACTTTATAAATATCGATAATCTTGTTGGCACCTGCCATTTTGAGTTTTTGGGTTGTATAGATCGAGTCTGAGATCGCCACAATCGTAGCTTTCGGGTAGAGTGAGCGCAGAGAGAGAGTTAGAAATACATTGAGATGCTCATCCTCCATCACACAGATAATATAACTGTCATCATCAATATGCAGTGCTTCCAGCTGTGCATCACTGGTAACATCGACCAGGACCACATCCAGGAACTTGTCGCCCTTTGCTTTCTCATAGTATTCAGATGTAGATTCAATAATATGCAGCTTGAACTTATCTGTACGCAGGCTTTTTGCCAACGATCTTCCCTGATTACCGTAGCCAAACAAAAAGGCTTGCCTATCCATGATCTGCCCCCTTGTAATGTTTTTTGAAGTGATCAATACTGATACGTACCCCCATCATAAGCAAAATATCGTCATGCTCAAACTCCAATTCCCGGCTTGGATTGAAGATAAACTCCCCATCAACACCCCTCTGTATACCCATGAAGAGTATTTTATACCGGGGGAAATCAACCTCTCTGATCTTCTTTCCTATTAGTTTTGCATGCCTAAATACCATTACCTCGTCAATATTTGCAATATTTTTCCCTGTTAGTATCGCCTGCATACCATTGTAAAGTATCGGCTGATGTATCGCTGTTCGCAGCATCACATTGGCGACACTGCTGGGTGTCAGGATGTGGTCTACACCAGCAAGCTTGAATTTTCGGTGCATACTCTCATCTGTCGCCCTGGCAATGACATGAATATCTCTGGAGAGGCTTTTAACATTGAGTGAGATATAGATATTCTCTACATCACTGTTGGTAAGGCACAACACCGTGACATCGGTATATTTCAGATCAAATTTGGAGATCACATCATGTCGACTGGCATCATCATGAATAGCCTTGTACCCATCTTTGATCGCCTGCTTGACCCTCGCCGCATCCTTATCAATGATCACATAGGCATCTTCCAGCCCCTCCTCTTGACGCAGAAACATTTTTGCCAGTTGTCCGTAGCCGCAAATGATCACAAACCTCTCATTTTTGTTCAGATCCTCAATAATCCTGTTCTCTTTGAGCTCATCCAGCTTCTCTGAAAATGCAGAAACGATCACCGAAGTAACAAAAGAGATCATCGCAATACCACTGACGATAATGATCATAGAGATCGCCTTGCCCTCATGGGTCACAGGAGAGATGTCTCCATATCCCACGGTGGATATCGTAACCATCGCCCAATAGAAAGCATCAAACAGCGTCGTAATATGAGGATTATGGGTCTCTTCGAATACATAAAATGCTATCCCTGCTGTCAATACGATAAAGAGCAGCAAAAAAAGCAGGGTCAGCAATTCGAACCGCTTGTTGGAGAGTACCTCTACAAACTGATTGATACTCTTGGTGTACCTCAGAAGCTTGAAGACCCTGAAAAGCACAAAAATACGAAGTATCCGCAGCGGTCTATAAGCAGGGAGTATCGCCAAAAGATCGATGATAGATGAAGGAGACAGAATAAAACTAAATTTACTTTGAAGTATTTTTTTTACTGGCACACGCAAAGAAAATGCCTTGTGTAAAAACTTAGACTGCTCATACTCCTCCATTACATACCTGTGCATATCACTATGCACCCAGAGCCTCAAAAGATATTCAAGAAGAAAAATAGCCGTCACTATATAAATATCATAAAAGTCCATCCAAGCAGGCACTGGGTTGCGTACCTCATAGACCAGTATCGTCACAGAGGTGAGGATAAGAAATATCATGGTCGTATCGACATACTTCTTATAAGCATTGTCCTGATTATAGAAAAGGTCTCGGATAAAACTTTTTGCTTTCTGGTAGGTAGGCGAGCTGTTGAGCCAAAATGCCAGTCTGATGATTATTTTGGACACAACTGGCTCCCCTTTGTTTTTATGACAGTCTCTGTTTGAGAAGCTGATTGACCTTGCCGGGATTAGCTGATCCCTTGCTGGCTTTCATTGTCTGCCCCACAAAGAAACCAAAAAGCTTCTCTTTGCCTGCTTTGTATTCTGACACCTTCTCCTCGTTGGCCGCAAGGATCTCATCAATGATTGTCAATATGGCACCATCATCACTGACCTGTGCCAGTCCCAATGACTCAATGATCGCATCAATATCCCGGCCCTCATACACAAACATATAGTCCAATACCTCTTTGGCGCCCTTGCCAGAGATCGTGTCATCCGCTATCTTGGCAAGCAGGTCGCCCAGTGTAGCAGCAGAAACAGGTGAATCTTCTATAGAGATGCTCGCCTTATTGAGGCGGCCCAGCAGCTCAGAGGTCAGCCATGTCACTGCTATCTTTGGTAGTGCACCATGCAACAGCATCTCCTCAAAGTAGGCTGCCATCTCCTTGTCTGCAGTAAGGATCAGCGCATCGACCCTTTTGATACCCAGATCAGCTATATAGCGTGCCACCTTTTCATCAGGAAGCTCCGGAATGATCTGCGCCTCCCTCATCATTGCTTCAGTCACGACCACCGGTCTCAGATCCGGATCAGGAAAATAGCGATAATCCGCACTGTCCTCTTTGCCCCGCATACTTTTGGTGACCCCCTTGGCAACATCCCAGAGTCTTGTCTCCTGACAGACTTCCTGTTCATAGACACCATCTTCATAGGCTTCGGTCTGGCGTTGCACTTCATAGGCAATCGCAGCTGCTACAAAACGGAAAGAGTTGATATTTTTGATCTCAGCACGGGTACCAAATGCCTCTTGTCCCTTGGGTCGGATAGAAACATTGACATCACAGCGGAAAGAGCCCTCCTGCATATTGGCATCAGAGATATCTAGATATCGGACGATAGAGTGCAGCTTTTTGAGGTATCTGACCGCCTCATCCGCACTTCGCATATCTGGCTCGGATACGATCTCCAGCAGCGGTGTGCCTGCACGATTGAGATCCACTTTTGAAACTGCCCCGTCATGGATATTTTTTCCGGCATCGGCCTCCAGATGTGCCCGCGTGATACCAATCTCCTTGCTGCTTCCATCATCAAAATCTATTGTCAAACTCCCCTTTCCTACAATAGGGATATCAAACTGGCTGATCTGATAGGCCATGGGGCTGTCCGGGTAAAAATAACTTTTTCGGTTGAAGATAGATTTTTGATTGACTTCTGCTTTAACCGCGTAGCCAAAATTCATCGCTTTTTTCACAGCTTCCAGATTCAGTACAGGCAGTGCACCGGGCAACGCCAGGCAAGTGGGGCAGGTGTTACTGTTCTGTGGCGCAGCAAAGCTGGTAGGACAGTGGCAAAATATTTTTGTTTTGGTATTGAGTTGCACATGCACCTCAAGTCCAATCACGGTTTCAAACATAATAGTGACCTTATTAGATGATAAAATGAATAATTAAAATATTATACCGTTTTGGTGATTTGAGAGAGTTTGTGGCACGAGAGGAAGCATGAGGCAGAAGAGAGTGACTCCTCCTGCTACGCTTTAGAAATCGTAAGTGACGCCGGCAGTGACGATATTTGCCTTTATCTTGTCTTTGCCTTCATCATGCAGCAAATTCTGATAATCTATCCATACTCCCCAGCCTTTCTCCTGATCTCCCTGACCATCAAAGGCTCTGGATGCTGCGACAGGTTTGTCTTTACTGAGATCATACTCAAGTCCTATACCCACACTAATGCCTGACTCATCGTACATTTTGGAACCTGCAGGAATCTTGGGATGATCGCATTCGATCTTTGTTTTACCGTAACCAATCAGTCCATAGATATTGAGCTTATCCGTAATAGGGTACTGGGGCTTCAGGTAGATACCATAGTGTGTAGTCTCTGCAAAATCTTTATCAATGCTGGCCTTAAAAGCTCTTGCCTCAATACCAATATATTGGTTAAAATCATACCCTACTCTGCCGATCACACCATAGGTAGTCTCTTTGAGTCTCGTACCTGTAGCACAGGCACAATCTCTGCTGGTACCCGACCAGAGCAGTCCCAACCCAACATAGAAAGGATTAACATCAACTACTGGTGCTACCGGCACCACGGCAAGTTCTACATTCTTGCCTGCAACCAACACCCCACTTGCCAACAGTGAAGCAAGTACTAACTTTGTCATTTGACTCTTCATTTTAGTCCCCTTGTGTTTGTCTTGGGACGCACATCCCCTGACATATAAAAGAACTCTAACATAGCTAATATTAACTAATACTGAATTCAGAAAGAATTGTTAACGAAAAGTAAATAAAGTGTTAATGGGTGACGAAAAAACTACTGTAGCTTCCTCGCAATATCCTGCATCAGTCTCGTCTGCTTTTTCATTTCTGCAAGTTTTTCAGACTTAAGCATAAGATACTCTAGAAAAAGTACGATCAATAGTCCAGGTATCGCCCCCAAAAAAGTAGACAAGACAGCAAAGAAGAGATTTATTTTTAAAAAAGAGAAGAAGGCGCTGAGTGCACCTATCAGCGTGAGAGCCCATGCCGCACCCAACATAAAACTGGTAAGTTTGGTGAGAGTAGTCGTCTGTAGTCTCACAGGTTAGGCTGCTTCTGTAGCATGTTCCTCATCGTGCGCCAAAGCTCCTGCCAGATAGACATAGGCAAGAATCATGAAAACAAATGTCTGCAAGATGGCTGAGAAGCTCAACAACAAATAGGCAGGAAGCGGTACCAACCAAGGTGCCAGCATCAAAAGAACCCACAGAAACAGATCGTCCCCCTTGATGTTACCGAAGAGACGGAAGCTCAGTGAGATGATCCTTGAGATATGTGATACGATCTCGATAGGAAACATCAAAGGCGCCAAGGCCTTAACAGGGCCCATAAAGTGCGCAAAATATTTAATCACACCATTCTCCCTGATACCCTCGTAGTTGTAATGAATAAAGACAACCAGTGCCAAAACCAATGTGACATTGATGTTGGAGGTTGGAGATTCAAAGCCCGGAATGATACCGATGACATTGGCAATAAAGACAAAAATACCGATCGTAGCCACAAGCGGAAGATACTTTCGTGCCATCTTCTCTCCGATCACATCCCTGCCCATGGCAATCACACCACCAAGGTAAGCTTCCATAATATTCTGAAAACCACTTGGCACCGCCTTGAGGCTTTTTGTCGCACGGTTAGCCACAAAAAGTCCAATGATCATCACTAAGAGAAGGTGAGCAATCACCATTCCTATGCCTTCTCCACTCTCACCGCCAAACATCGAACCCAAATAGGTAAATACACCTTCCATCGAAAACCCTCTTATGACTTTAATTTGGAGAGATTATAGCCTCTTTTTGCTTAGGAAGATTTAGGAATTAGGAATTAGGAATTAGGAATTAGGAATTTGTTACAAAAAGACCGAGTGTTATTTGGGATTTTGCAGGGGGTGATTGCTATCACACCAATAATAAATATGCGGGTTCTGAATGAGTCGTACACCTGTACGGCGACCGAAGATCCGTGAAAAGAAGATATCTAGAGAAGGCTCTTTTGCTTAGTTGTGTTTGATTTTTGCGAGCTCTGAATGAGTCGTACACCCGTACGGCGAAAGAAGACTCGTGAAAAG
>JALWVW010000369.1:5830-10209 GCA_027079365.1 Campylobacteraceae bacterium
TAGAGAAGGCTCTTTTGCTTAGTTGTGTTTGATTTTTGCGAGCTCTGAATGAGTCGTACACCCGTACGGCGAAAGAAGACTCGTGAAAAGCAAATACAAATAAGCAAAAGTGGTATTCCCAAGAGGACTCGAACCTCTAGCTAGGCCTTAGGAGGGCCCTGCTTTATCCAGTTAAGCGATGGGAACAGAGAACAGAGGGCAGAAATATACCCTCTGGGCTATTAAAAAATGCTTAGACTTCAGTGTTGCCGCAGTATCCACATACTTTTGCATCCACTGGGATCTTCATTGCACAGTTGGCACAGGTCTTTTCTGCCGGCGCCGCTTCAGGCTCCTCTTCTTTGAGTCTGTTGTAGGCTCTGACCATCATAAACATCACAAAACCAAGGATCAAAAATGAGATTGTATCATTGATGAACTGTCCGTATTTGATCGCTGGTGCTGCTGCTTTGTCCAGTGCCGCCATAGTGGCATACTCTTTGCCATCCAGCGCAATAAATAGTTGAGAGAAGTCAACCCCACCCAAAAGCAGACCTACTGGAGGCATGATGACATTGGCTACCAGTGACTTGATCACCGTGGCAAATGCCCCACCAAAGATGAAACCTACCGCCATGTCTACCATGTTTCCTTTGATCAGAAACTTTTTGAACTCTTCTAACATGTCTATCCTTTCGTCTTTTTTGACATATCATTATAGTAAGATATCACTTATATCTCCCGAATGTAACCGATCACTATTGTAACGCCAAGCATATACCCCTATTTCAATTCACCCCAAGAGTCTCCGATACTGACAGAACACTCCAGAGGTACATTCAGCTCCAAGATATGTTCCATCGTGTAGACAAAACGCTTACTGATTGCTTCGACCTTCTCCTCTTTCACTTCAAAGATAAGCTCGTCATGGATCTGCAGGAGCATAGCGGCATCCAGTTTCTCTTCCTGGATCATGCTGTCTATCTGATTCATGGAGAGCTTTATGAGATCAGCGGCACTTCCCTGAAATACCGTATTGACTGACTCTCGCATAAAAGCGGCCTTCTGCATACCATTGGCAGACTCATAGTCAAAGATACGTCTGCGTTTGAGTATCGTCTCTACAAAGCCGTCTATTGTTACGCGCTCCTGTATACTTTCGAGAAACCGTTTTACGGTAGGGAATGAAGCAAAATAGTTTTGAATGATCTCTTTGGCCTCAGCACTGCTGATCCCCAACTCTTCGGAAAGTTTTTTGGGTCCCATCCCGTAAAGGAGTCCAAAGTTCACAGACTTGGCAAAGTTTCTCTTCTCCCTGGCTTTCTCCTCCCCAAAGAGTATGATGGAGGTCGCCAGGTGAATATCCACGTCGTTCCGAAAAGCTTCAAGTAGTGCCGCGTCCTGCGAGAAGTGTGCCAGAAGGCGAAGTTCTATCTGGGAATAGTCGATTGAGACCAGCTTATAGCCCTCTTTGGCGACAAATGCCTCCCGCACCGAACGACCCAGTGTCGAGCGTACCGGGATATTCTGCAGGTTGGGGTCTCGTGAACTGAGTCGCCCTGTGGCTGTACCTGTCTGTACAAAGCTGGTATAGATACGAGACTTTTCATCTGCCTTTGCCAGCTTCAGGAGGGGTTCCACATAGGTGGAGAGTATCTTTTGGTACTCCCGATACTCCAGTATCTTGGGGATGATCTCATGCTCATCTTTGAGAGAGGTAAGCACGGCTTCATTGGTACTGTAGCCTGTCTTGGTCCGCTTCCCTCCCTTTAGTCCCAAAGTCTGAAACAGTATCACTCCCAGCTGCTGTGTGGACTTAATATTGAACTCCGTGCCAGCCAGAGCATGGATCTCTGTGGTAAGCGTAGCCAGATCTTTACTCAATGTTTCTTGAAGACTTTGAAGCCTGGAGGGGTCGATCTTGATACCCAGGCGCTCCATACGCATGAGCACGAGCATAAAAGGATATTCTATATCCCTGGCCTCTTTGAGCAGATGGGCAAGAGAAGAGAGTTCCATTTTCTTCTTGATCGCTCCATAGAGCAGAAAGGTCATCCAGGCATCTTCGGCAGCATAAAACGACGCATCACCGATAGCCACAGCAGAGAAGTCCTCTCCTTTCTTCACCATCTCCTTGAAAGGCTTCATCTCATACTTGAAATACTGCTTGGCTAGGGTATCGAGTCCTATTTTGCTTCCTGGATTGCTCAACCATGCCATGATCATTGTATCGGCATGGGGGAGGGGGGCTTGTATCCCATACTGATTGGAGAGAAGGGAAAAATCAAACTTTAGGTTCTGTCCCACCACCCGATAGCGCATCAATCTCTTGAGTGCTGCCAGTGCATCGTCGAGACTGACCTGATTCTCCACCCCCAGATAGGCATGCCCTACGGGGATATAATAAGCCTTCTCACTATCTAGACAAAAAGAGAACCCTACCAGCTTCGCTACTTTGGTGTCCAACCCAGTAGTCTCAGTATCCAATGCAACGATCGCATCTTTATCTATTCCATCGATCACTGTATTTAACTTCTCTGCTGTATCCAGCGTGATCGCCTCAAAAGTCAGTGTGGACTTGGGAGGTGCTACATATTCTCGCTCACAGTCAGCCTCCATGCCTACTTTGGCTTTACGGATGGCCTGCTTCATCTCGTACTGCTCAAAAGCATCCAGCAGACAGGAAAGATAGTTTTTCTCCTCAAATACAAAACTCTCCACATCCATATCGGCAAAGACATCATCTCTCATGCGCACCAGTTCACGAGACAGAAATGCCATCTCTTTTCCCTCCAGGAGGAGCTTCTGTATCCGTGCAGTACCGGCCTGCTCGATATCCTCATAGATCGCTTCGAGGGTATGGTATCGGTTGATCAGCTTGGCAGCACCGACTTTGCCTATTCCTTTGACACCCGGCACATTATCGGAACTGTCGCCCAGAAGTGCCTGAAAATTGATGAAATCTCTGGGATGCACGCCAAACTTGGCGATACACGCCTCCTCGTCCACCTCTTGCCGCTTGACCGCATCATACATCACCACCTCACCATCATCAATCAGCTGATATAGATCCTTGTCATGCGAGACGATACGCACTTTCAGGCCTTTTTCTCGGGCAAACTTCGTCACAGTAGCGATCACATCATCCGCTTCGAATCCCTCTCGCGTAAGGTTAGGGAAGCCCATCTCCTCTATCCACTCTATCGCGACAGGCAACTGCTTTTTCAGATCCTCCGGTGCTTCGTCACGATTGTCCTTATACGCCGGAAACATTTCATTACGAAATGTCTTTCCTTTGGCATCCAATGCAAAGACCAGATAATCAGTACTGTGATCCCGACGCAACGAATCCACAAGATTCGCAAATCCGGTAAGCAGCCCTGTAGGAAACCCCTCAGAATTACGCAGGGGAGGCAGTGCAAAGTAGGAGCGGAAAAAAAAGCCAAAGGTATCAATGATCGTAATTGTTTTCATAAAAAACCCTAAATGTAAGTTGCTCTTATTGTATCAGAAAGCCTATTTAGAAGTTCTTTTGGGGCTTCTGGGAAAGATTAAAGGATTTTCATATTTTTTTATATTATAATAACAGACAGGCGCATTATAATCCGTGTGAAAGAGGAGCATTATTTGGACAGAAACAAAACCTATGATTATAGTAGTTCTTCCAGCACTATTCTGGAGTCTGCCCGAAAAATACGGCTCGAAAAGCAGCGAAAACGAAAAGCAAAGACCAGAGACAAGCTTGCTGAGTTCATGAGCGCCGATGTGCACGACAGTGAGTTTGGTATCATCCCCGAGGGCTACGGAGGTATCTCCTATCTGACATTTTTGATCTTTGCACCATGGCTTGCGGGTTTGGCATTTATGTTTTTCTATGTTGCCGGGGGAGATATCAATACCTTTAATGGTATCAAGGACAGTTCCCTGCTTACCTGGGTAATCGGATACGAGATCATTGCGGCACTGGTACTACTGCTTATCTTCAAAAAGCTGATCGTCTATCTACTTTCCAAATGATCCTCTCACTAGTCCAACTCCTTCTCCAGGTACATCCCTGTATAGCTCCCTGATTTTTCCCAATTCTCAGACAGCGCTTCAGGTGTACCGGCATCTACGATCTGTCCACCTTTATTGCCTCCATCTGGCCCCATATCGATGACATAGTCGGCATTTTTGACCATATCCAGGTTGTGCTCTACGACGATGACTGAGTTGCCCAGCTCCACCAGATGATGCAGTACCCCTGTCAACCTATTGACATCATCAAAGTGCAGCCCCGTCGTCGGTTCATCAAGAATGTAAAGTGTATTTCCCGTATCTTTACGGCTCAGCTCTTTGGCGAGTTTGATCCGCTGTGCCTCTCCACCTGAGAGGGTCGTGGCATTTTGTCCCAGTGTGAT
>JALWVW010000370.1 GCA_027079365.1 Campylobacteraceae bacterium
ACCTTTGCCATTGCCTCCCAAGGATTTGGTGCCAGCGGTACATTCTCTAGAATGACTGCCCAATTTTTGGTAGACAGTGACAAGAGTTGGCTCAACAATGCCTATATCGCTAGCTATTTCAGACATGGCGACAATGCTCTACTCAACTGGACAGTAGTGGAGACACTCGGCATCCTTATTGGTGGCTTTGCCTCTGCCCTTCTGGCAGGAAGATTTATCTTTAGACCAGACAAGGCTCCCAGCTACTCTATGTCCAAAAGATTCTTTTGGGCTTTTATCGGAGGTATGATTGTCGCAGTTGCTACACGATTGGCGAGAGGCTGCACCAGTGGCCAGGGACTTGACGGTATGGCAACCTTCTCCGTAGGGGCATGGATCTTTATGTTTACCACCTTTGCTTCGGCACTAATACTCTCTCCTCTGTTCAAAAAACAGTGGAATGACGAAGGAGAAGAGGCATGATAGATACACTGATTCTCCCACTTTTCAAAAATGGATTTTTAAGCCCCGAGGCCAATATGTTCTTTGCGCTAATGATGGGTATCGCCTTTGGTTTTGTGCTGGAGCGTACTGGCTTCACCAGGGCACAGCATATTGCAGATGCTTTTTATTTCCGCAATCTTGCTGTACCCAAGATCATGGGGAGCACTGTCGTTGTAGCCAGCACCTGGATGATCATCTTCTCCTGGTTTGGATGGATCGATCTCAACTTACTGTTTACGCCAGCTACCTATATCTGGCCTTATGTTGTAGGCGGACTGCTCTTTGGAGCAGGTATGGTCATCGCAGGATACTGCCCCGGTACTGCCGTAGCAGGGCTGGGAACTGGCAAAAGTGATGCGCTGGTATTTTTACTGGGTGTTGTTGCTGGTATGTTCCTCTACTTTATCCTCTATCCATTTATTGCCAATTTCGCCAGCTCTACCAATCTAGGTGTTTTGAAGCTTCACGATCTTTTCGGTGGCAATGCATACACCTCATACATACTCACTGTAGCACTTGAAACAGGTATTATTCTGTTTATGATGCTGCTTCAAAAAATCATCTTTGGAAAAGGAAACAAATAATATGAGTACAAAAACAACGATTACAGGCGGTGCGCTGATCCTCGCTGGTGGACTTGCGCTGGCCGTCTATGCCAATACCAATGCCTCTGCGCTCTCTACCGCCAAATCAACCATGGTAGCGAAGTATGTCACACTCAGTGATACTGCACTGGCAAAAGGAGACAGCAAAGCTGCCGAGAAATTTGCCAAGCAGGCGCTTGCAACTGATCCGAAGAACAAGAATGCCCTGGTAGGATACAAAAAAGTCATCCTTGCCTCGTGCCCCAAAAGTGCAGCTCCAGCTGCAGGATCAGCAGCACAAACAGCAACCCCTGCTGCCATACCAAAAGCAGCCGCACCCAAAGCGGAAGAAGAAGATGAAATGGGCTGCATCTAAACAATGTGGATGCATGCAGGAAAGCGGCTTCTCTTTTTGGCTGTACTTTTTTGGTACAGTACTGCATCATCAGCAGATACCCTCTCTATCCCACAGAGGATAGACAAAGGGATTGCCCTCTTCAAATCCAAACAATACCATCTCTCTTTCAGCTTACTTGAACCCTTGGCCAAGAAGGGCTATCCACGAGCACAATTCTATATTGGTCTGCTCTATGATATGGGAAGTATTGATATGATGGACAAGCGCAAAGCTGTCGTCTGGTACCGTAAAGCAGCCATGCAGGGATTGGCAGAAGCTGAGTATGATATGGGTGTCATGTACTCCAAGGGAGAAGGCATAGGCAAAGACCTCACAAAAGCCAGAGAATGGTATGAAAAGTCCGCTACAGACGGAAGCTCCTATGCTATGTATAATCTCGGAGTCGTGCATGAACGGGGTTACGGCATAGAAAAAAATATCACCAAAGCCATAGCATGGTACGAAAAAGCTTCTGCCCTCTCCCTGCCAAAAGCCACCTATAATCTGGCAAACCTCTACTACCGTGGCACAAAGGTGCCCAAAGATCTCCCTAGAGCAGCTGGACTCTATCACAAGGCCGCCCTCAAGAATCACAGCGAAGCACAATTTACCTATGCATACATGCTCGAGCATGGTCTTGGCTTACCCACAGATATCCAAAAAGCAAAATACTGGTACAGGGAGGCTGCGATCTCCGGACACCGACATGCCCGAAAAAATCTGGGAATTATATTGCAACATTCCGGGAAAAAGAACGAGGCTCAATACTGGCTGGAAAGAACAGACCCTTAAGGTCTTTTTGACATTTTTTACCTATTATTCCATCTTAAATCATGACAAAAAGGCATTACTATGAAAACAATCATTCGTATCCTTCTCTCCATATCACTTGCGGCTAGTATCTCTTTGGGGTCCACACCAAAAGACGAGATCAGACTTATGACCCTCTCACTCGAGCAGTCCAGACTCTCGCCTGCACTTTTCAAAAACTATGTTGCGATCAAAATGCACATGCAACTCTCCGGACTCAAGGAGGATTTAGCATCAGCTATCTCGCGTTATGACACGACCAATCAAAAAATTCTCTCTTTGGAACTTGACCCAGAAGAGAAGACACTACAGTCAAACTTTATAAATCTATGGAAAGAAGCAAAACAGCTATTGACTGATACTCCTTCAGAAAAAGCACTGAAACGCCTCAGAAGACTAATGCCCTCTACAATCAAAAACAGAATAATGCTTGCCAAGCATGCGCAAGTACAATCAGGAAACAAAAAAGCCGAAGTGCTGCTACTCATCAGTAAACTTAGTATGAAGGCAGAGCGTTTTGTCGCAATGTACATGTCTCTCAAGACAGTTAAGGACGACAACAGAGAACGCATTATCGCAAACATTAATAATAATATCAACGACTACAAGGCACTTTTTGCCAAGATGCAAAAAATAGTAGGCAACACCCCGGAGACCAAACAGCTCCAGAGGGATCTTTCCTTTTATGAATTTACTGTCAGCACACAAAAAACATTTGTACCTGCATTGATCTTCAAAAATGTCAAACGCATGACAGGAAATATAGATACACTCAGAAAAGCACTTGTTGCAAA
>JALWVW010000371.1 GCA_027079365.1 Campylobacteraceae bacterium
AGGCAAAGAGCATCCGCAGATCAGAGAAAAAAGCAAACTGATCAACACCCTCCAAAAGATCATCAATTTCTAAACTGCTTGCTCTCTCGGCTGACCTTCATAGTTTGATTGTATTCCGCTGGGGGGGGTTCCCTTAACTATGGATTTAGGGTATAATACTCTCCTTAAACAATTACAGGGGTAAATCAGAATAAAATGTATGACTTTTTTGGGGAACATTTCATTGAAATTATAAGTATTATGATCACAACTCTGGTGCTTATCTTGCTGTATCTGAATCAAAAGAGACAGACCAAAGTACTCCGCCAAAACAAAGAAAATATATTTATGATCTCTTCTCGACTCATTGATCACCCTGTTATTATCTTCTCGGACACCTATCAGGTGATCTGTGCGAATGAACAGATACAAAAGTTCATCAAAGCAAAACGGGGAGACTCTCTGGAGGAGATAAGTAAACTTCCTATTTTTCTTATTGATGGTAAAGAGAAAAGCCTAATAGATCTCTTGGATATCTACCGGGAAAGAGTTACAGACGATACACTCTATATCACCGATGTGTCAGTCAGCAATCAAAGAGATGAGAAGCCTGTCTCGCTCAGGCTAAGCAGCGCAGGCGCAGACAAAGGTACCGTTTATATCGGGGTGGCTATTTTTGATGCCACGGAACATTTGGAACTGAGCAAAATATACTACCAAAATACGGTTACCGGACTACCAAACCACAACAAGGCTATGGCAGACATAGGTCTCATGGCGCACCACTATGCCCCTTCCAATAAACGCTTTGCCGTTGCCGTCATCAGCATAGATAACTTTCTGGAGATTATCTCGATCGTAGGATACAAGGAGTCTCTTCATATCGTCTCTCTCATTGCAAGGTACCTGCAGGCAGTGTCTGTCAAAAACAATCTCAAACTCTATCATGTCACCAGCAATAATTTTCTCTTGATCCTTCCTCATGTCCAAACGATACAGGAGAGCAACCTTCTGGTAGAAAAATACAAAACTGATTGCGAAGCCCTCCTGCACAGTAGCAATGCACAGCTACACTATACGATATCCTCCGGTATCAGTATCTATCCCGATAACGGTATAGAAAACCTGGTCAACAGTGCATACAAAGCCCTACTGCTTGCCAAAAGGCAGGGACTTGGCTACACTATGATCGCACAGGCGGACCAAAAAAATACAGAAGTAGAATCACCCATCAAATATAGTGAGATCAAAAGAGCACTGGAGCAAGAGGAGTTCATGCTCTACTATCAGCCCATTTACCATACAGAAAAAGGAACTGTCGTTGGAGCAGAAGCACTGATACGATGGAAACATCCCACCAAGGGCATTGTTCCTCCCGGTCTCTTTCTTCCTCTGGTGGAAAAAACTGGTTTTATGAAGCATCTGGGTGAATATGTTGCCAAAGAGGCGGTTGAGCAGCTTGCTATATGGAAAAAGCTTGGTTTTCAGGAGATACAGGTCTCTATCAACCTCTCACTAAGAGAGTTTGAAACCATGGACTATCCCCTGATCTTGGATACACTTCTCCATAATAACCTGATCAATACCTCTCAGCTGAAAGTTGAAGTTACCGAAAATATTGCTATGGTCAATGAGAAATACAGTGCCAAACAGTTTGCAAAACTAAAAAAACTCGGCATTGGTATCTCGTTGGATGATTTTGGTACAGGATACTCCTCCTTCTCTATGCTAGAAGCCTTCCCTATAGAAACACTAAAAATAGACAGAAGCTTTGTAGGAGATATGCCCAAAAACAAAGACCATAAAACCATTGTCCAAGCAATGATAGCAATGGCACACACCTTGGGAATCAAAGTAATAGCAGAGGGCATAGAGGATCAAAAAACTGCCGAAATACTCAAGGTATTGGGGTGTGATTATATGCAGGGTTACTACTTTGGCCGTCCTATGCCGGTATTTGAGTTTCAGGAGCTCATACGCAGTGATGACCAAGTTTCAAACTTCGATGATATAATTGCGCTCGAACCGTAAGATAAAATTCACACTTCACAGGAGTCACTATGGGACTAGGAATAGGCTTGGTAGGACTGCCAAATGTTGGCAAGTCAACCACTTTTAACGCACTGACAAAGGCACAAAATGCAGAGAGTGCCAACTATCCGTTTTGTACAATCGAACCAAACAAAGCAGTCGTACCTGTGCCTGATGAGAGACTCGAAGCACTGGCCAAGATTGTCAATCCAGAGCGCATACAGTACTCTACACTGGACTTCGTCGATATCGCCGGACTGGTCAAAGGTGCCAGCAAAGGCGAAGGATTGGGAAATAAATTTCTGGACAATATACGAGAGACTGAGGTTATTTTGCATATTGTTCGCTGTTTTGAAGATGACAACATCACCCACACAGAGGGCTCCATCAATCCCATCAGAGACATAGAGATCATCGAAACCGAACTACTGCTGGCAGACATGGGTGCGCTGGAGAAGCGCATCAGCACTATCGCTAGAAAAGCCAAAGGCAACGACCGAGATGCCAAAGCCCAGCTGGCTGTTGCAGAGGCACTGCTCACACATATTGAAGCCTCCAACCCTGTCGCTACATTTCCAGAGAGCGATAGTGATGCCTTTAGACAGCTCAACAAAGAGATGCGCTTTTTGACTGCCAAAGAGATCATTTATGGTGCCAATGTAGATGAAGAGGGACTAGAAGAGGACAATGCCTTTGTCCAGACACTCAAAACCTACGCAACACAGCATAATAGAGAGGTGATCAAACTCTGCGCCAAAGTCGAAGAGGAGATGGTAGAGTTTGACGAAGAAGAGAAGATGGAGATGCTGGAGTCTCTGGGCGTAAACGAGTCTGGTCTCGACCAGATCATTCGCAAGGGCTTTGACAAGCTAGGCCTCATGAGCTACTTTACTGCCGGGGTCAAAGAGGTGCGCTCCTGGACGATCCGCAAAAACACTACTGCACCAAAAGCTGCAGCCGTCATTCACAATGATTTTGAAAAGGGCTTTATCCGTGCAGAAGTGATCGGCTTTGAAGATTTTGTTACCAACAATGGCGAACAGGGCGCCAAAGA
>JALWVW010000372.1 GCA_027079365.1 Campylobacteraceae bacterium
TCGGCTATTTTCACTTCCACTCCAGTTTACTGTTACACCAAGCTGACTTGTAGATATACTATCCACGGCTCCTCCGCTCCCATAAGCTATATAGTCACTCGGGACAACACTGAGTGGCTGATTGTCTATAATGGTAATATCTGTATTGACGGGTCGATACAAAGCAACATCATCTCCTCCATTGTTCAATACTTCTGAGTGCCCCATATAAAAATGATGTACATTTCCCGCGATGCTATCTGTACCACTGCCAATATGCAAGATTACATAATCACCTGTATTGACGGTATGTTTTAGGAAACGGTAATGATGTCCTGATCCATCTTGATCTGTAAAAAGATAATTTTTCAGATTACCCCCTTGTGTCACATAAAACTCTACAAACTCATCATTATTGCTGCCATTTGTCGTTTGGCGGTAAAGAACTTCGTTGATCACCAGTTCTGCTGGTGTAACCGGATCATTCAGCATCACCCAATATGCCACTTCTTCCGTCGTGTGGGTACGTGTAGTATCTCCTTGTACCGTTTCTTCATCAATCCCCATATCCAATGATGTACCAAACGGTGCGGCACCATAGAGAACTGCCCATCCCCCTTGTCCTCCATCTTCAGCTTCCTGATGCACAATGCCATCCGTATATGCCTTATCCAGAGTATAACTGTAAGGCGGGTTATTGCCAATACCCCGAATGCTGTCTCCCCCATAGTTCACCGCCATAGAAAAGTCTTCCAGTTCATAGATTCCGGCTTCGGCTACAAAATAACCCAAAGTTTCATTATTACGGGTTTGCCCTATCTGTCCTACATGCTTTCCTACACATATTCTGTTATTACTTTGAAAGGGTCTTCTGTTTCTGTTTTGACAGTTAAAAGACCAAAAAACCGAAAATCTATTATCGTTATAACTCATCACCTGACCAAGTACTGCGGGCTTTGTATAGGACTGTGTCACACTGCCCGTAACCTCTTCTGCTCTTGCGGCACTCCAGTTATTTGGGCTTGTATTTCCATTGGTATTATCTGAGAGTACCTTGTGTGCTTCGTACTTGAAAGGAATGGTATAGCTACCTTCATCTGAGATGATACAGTAGACATCCGTACTGTAACCGGGATCACTGTCATTTGGATGCTGAATTTTCACCTGAAAATTGCTGGAATTGATATTCCTGATGCGTACTACTGCTTCATTATCTGTTTTGTTTGCCAGAACATTGGTACATACTACTATGGCATCACTGTAACTGTTACCTAGATTGACCGTTTGCCAATTATAGCCTACGCCGGATATTTTCTGGTATTCCAGATCAGATGTAATGACCTCTGCAGAAGCAAAGAACGCCAGAAAAAAAACCCAGAATACTATCTTTCTCATGGCATCACTTAATCTTCACTTCAAAGTATCCACACTTTTTGCTGTCTGCTGAAAGCGTGCCAAAATCAAGCTTGATGGGATCAACCCCATCTCCAGTCCCATTCAAACCATTGGAAGATGTGGATCCAGGATTGAGGCAGTTACAGGGGCTGCTCCCGATATGAAGGTTGGTGATGGTGTTGGTATCAAAATTCCCATTTACACTATCTGTGACAATGTTATTGTTTATCGGGATAAAGTCCCGGTTATGCATATCAATAGCATACCGAATTGTACCTCCGGGGATACGCTTGGGATGGGTTGTATTGTTAACTGGATCATCAAGAACACAGGAAGTTTTTGTAACCTTCGGCTGGCAATGGAAAAACTGAGATGCTGGAACTTTCTCCAAAATACCACCGGGACGCTGCCAATATAGATAGTAATTATCTCCCCCACCTCTTTCTTGTTGGTGAAAAGTTACTTTGTGCCATCCCGCCGAAATGTATGTCTTAATAGTATACTCACTATTATTGTGTCGTCCATGCCCTCCATACCATCCCGTAATCATCTGGTTATCCAAATAGACTTCTACTGCATCATCCCCATCGACACCAAAATGATACTCTCCAGTATCCGGTAGATAAATGTACCCTTCAAAAATACTCAGGTAATCATTGTTGGAACCATAGGGATTTCCAGATCCGTCAATATTATCTTGATAGCCGCTTCCATCATAATGACTATTATCAGCATAATTCTGGACAAGGGTATCAAATTCATAACGATCTTTTGGATATGTGTTATAGCCACTCGTATTGTATGTTCTCATACTGATTTTGTTTACAGGTGATACACAGGCAGGCGTGATAGCAGAGAGATGGTGATAGGGACGGTAAACTATATCGTTGCTTTTATTGATATTAGAAGCATTGTAGGTATTTTCATCATAATGGCTTGAATCTTCTTTGACACCTATCGTAGCGGAACTTCCATCCGTATCATTGCTGTTGTTATCTTTATACCTATATTTGATTGTACCATCTTTATAGAGGACGATTTGAAATGTATATTGCGTATTGCTGTTACCATAGCGTGGCACTTCATTCCAATAGACAACAAAATGTTCACCATCTCCAGATCCTAAAGTATCATATTTTATCGTACCTGTTGTACCACTGGCACTTGGATAAAGATCATCCCAATAAGGTACTATAGCATTATCGGGAGTACTTGAACTGCTCAATTGATGATTGGTATAGTCTGCTGCAGTAGATCGCTCACTGTTATTATTGAAAGCGCCGCTTGCACGCAAATAAAGTATCCCATTAGATGAAATAATTATTTCACTGTAAGTACTCCCATTAAAAGGGAAACTGAATCCGATAGGAACATGCTCATCCAATGCATCATCATACACTCCGCCTGAGCGATGATAATCACTATGGAATGCTGTAGATACATTTTCAAATCCATTAGCATTGCCATTTAAATCAGGGCCAATACTTTTGGCCAAATAGACCAGATCGGCATAAACAACAAAAGGGAACAAGAAGACAAGGAAAACAGATCGTCTCACTTCACCGCCCCCTTCGCCATGCTTTTCACGCTCTCCTGATCAAACTTGATCTTGAGTTTGAAGTAGGCGCCTTCCTGATGGTAATTCTGCTGTGAGAAATCCTCGTCATCGAAGCCCTCTGTGTTGTAGCCCAGAGTGAAGACTGCATCTTGCTTGGGGCTTATTTCCATAAATGCTCCCAGACTGTAGTCATAATTATTCGCTGTATAGGAGTGCAGTATCGATCCCTGTAGGCCTATGGCCCATTTTGCATTGATATCATACTTGGCAGTGAGCCCCACCAGATCTGTCCAGCTTCTGTATCTCTCGCCATCAATCTCATCGATCACATGCTTGAGACCATACTGTAGCGCCAGTTCCCATTGGTCATTTGGCTGCCAGTGCAGGTGGGTATTGCTGACCAGTTTGCGGGTCTGTGTCTCTTCAATGTCCGTCAGGGTATAGTAATCGATCAGATCCAGTCTGCTCAGCATGATCCAGTCCGTCTCCAGCGGCCTATAGACAAACGCCAGCTTTACATCAATATCTCGATCCTCTGTCGCATGATCCCAACGTCTATGATAGCCGACCGCTGCTGCCAGCCCTATCTCTTCACTCTGCTTGACATAGAGTCCGGCATCAATATTGAGCTTGTCTTCGCTGTCGGTATTCCTATAGCCTACAGAGAGATCTGCACTGTACTTCTCCGCAGTATAGTTAGCACTGATAGTGTAGGCATCGAAATCCTTGTCGCTGCCTCCATCACCGCTGGCGATACCCTTTTCATACCCCAGTTTCCACTTCCACTTTTTCCCAAACAGCAGGGTACGCGTCAGCCCCATCGTATCAAAGATCCGTGAACCATCCTTACCCGAGTCATAGAGTCTGGTATAGGTAATCTCGCTATCCTTCCAAGGGATATAGCTGGCACCAACCCTGGAGCTCCAGCTGGCACCATCACTGCCGCTCTTTCGCTCCAACTGCCCAAAGAGTGTAGTGTTGACATCAAACTTCCAGTCTACTCCCAGTGCTGTTTTGGTCGGAAACTCTTTATCTTCATTGCTGCCCAGGCTCTGGTCATGAGAGACCCAGACGCTTAGATTACCATCATAGAAATCCCGTCCGAGCTTGGTCGTGATCTGGTGGGTGGCTTCACTCTCACTGTTTTTGGCATAACGATACCCTACAGAGCCATTCCATACGCCTTTTTTAAATGCTGCCGAGAGCTCTGCCACATGCTCATCGTTGATGGTATCATTGACATCATAGTGTCTATTCTGATAGATTGTCGCTGCCAGCGTCCAGTTCTCATCCAGTTTTTTATGGATATCCACACCGATCTTTCGGGTAGCAGAAAGACTTTCGGAGAGCTGCCCCAGACCAAAGGCTGCATCCTGCTTGCGGTAGTAGGCTCTGGCAGAGAGATTGTCATCTCTGTACTCCAGACTGGCACTGAGGGCTTCGCCTTTGGTCTTGTTCCCGTCTGCACCATTTCTAGTCTGGGCATACTCCGCTTTGAGCTCCAGATTTTCACTCAGTTTCGCCTTAAGATCCACACCATAGAGCCTGTTGCTACCCGATCCTGTTTCCTCCTGGACCAGGGTAGCACCCGCTTCATACTTCCCGTCATTGCTTTTGGCAGAGACCCTGCCACCATAGGTATAGTGACTCTTCCCATCCCCGTCCACCTCATATTTGGCAACGATATACTGTGGGTTGAAGGCGGCATCGGTACTGTAGACCGGGTCTTTGAAGTACAGCGTGCCTTTGTCATAATCGATATCATAGTCTCTATAGCGTTGCAGCGTGCGGGTCTCAATGAGGATCTCTTCTCTATGGCGGTCACGCACCTCGATCGTGATCGTCTCAGAACTTTCGATGATCGGATGCTGCTCCAGCTGATAATACCCTCTGCTACCATCGCCTCTGTGCTCCTCACGGAAGAAAAGCTCATCTGTTTTGGCTACAAAGACGGTCGCTTCTATGTTGCTCCCTCTGTATGTTCCTTTGAGCCCGGTGAAGCTTCGCGTATAGTTACTCAGCTCTGTCTTGTCCAGACCTGTAGTGTAGTCACCAAAGAGGAGCGAGAAGGTCTCATTCTCAATCTTGAGATAGAGCTTTTTGGTGCTGGGAGCCTCACTGCCTTGCTTGCTGGCATCGTTGTAGAGGGTGTAGTAGGCATCAGGATCAATCTTGTCAAAGAGTTTTCTATCCCCTTTTCTACGTCCACTATCATAGGCCATGGTCAGCAACCACTTGCCCTTGATGCGCCCCTTGGCAAAGAAGGCGACCCTACCTTTGGTATAGAGCCCTTCTTTACGCCCTTTCTGGTGCAGTGACTCCATCTTGCCATGCAGTGTACGATAGCCGACTGTACCCTCGGCAAAGCCTACCAGTATCCAGTCTCTAAGGTGTGGCTTGAGGTGCACCGTCAGCGTCTGCGCCTCATCGCCATAGAGCTTGAAGTGCAGCTGTGCCTCTCCGGCGATTGCCGTAGGCTCCAGGGTAACATACGCAACACCCTCGGAATCAATGGTATATTGTCCCTTGCCGTTGCTCATAACCTGAGGGGCGTGCTTGCTGTCGGTGGTGAAGCTTCCCACCATACCGCCACGCAACACATGACCTGAAGGCCCTACCATCCGTACAGCCACCACAGGACTGTGCACCCCGTCAGCCACCAGATAGGAGTACGCAGGCAGGAACTCGATATGCTTTGGCGCACGGCTCTCCACAAAGACCTCACGGCGTATCCGCTTGAGTATGCTGCCGCCTTGTTTGATCACGGCGGTAAAGATATTGCTCCCTTCAGCCAGATCTACCCCTTTGTAATGCATAATCTGCATCTGTCTGTCACTGCTTCGAAAGATCCCTTCATAGTTGAGCATGCTGACCTTATGTCCGTTGAGGCGTAGCTCGACACTGCCCCCTCGGGGATAGAGGATCGCTACACGGGTAGAAGGAATGTCTGGTATCCAGCCTTTGGGAGGCCAGACGATCGCTGCTGTTTTACCCAATGCATCTACCTCTTCAGGTGTATAGTCAGGCATAGAGACCTGCCTGGTCTGCTTCGTCCAGTTGTAGTCACCTGCAACCACAGGTGCTTTGCCCCCAACTGACTCGAGTGAAACGGTGTCTGAGGCCTGCACGATCTGCGTAATCTGTCCTTTTTTGCCAGCAGTAAATACAACCTGCACGATATCACTGCGCTGGTTTGTGCTCTTGGCGGTATCAAAGTAGAGTATCCCTCGGATCTCTTTTTCTGGAATAGCACCTTCAAGTACCTTGAGTCTCAAGGTAACCTTATGCTCATGATTCAGCTTGACTGCAATCATCTCTTCGCTGATTTTGGGCTCGGTATGATTGTTGGTAGAACCTTTGACATACGCCAGCCCCTCAGAGAGCGCGAGGAACACCTCAGGATCTATCAGTCCCATATCTTTGGCGATCTCCAAGGTCACCTGTACTTCCGTGGCGGAGACCTTTTTGATACCCAGTTTCAGTGACACATCGCCTGTCACACCCGGCAGTCGTTCCAGACAGAAATCTGCCCGTGCCATCTCTCCATGATAGAGATCGACAAACTGTGACCGAGATGAACCTGCAAAGCGGGTATTGTCTCGGCACTGTGCCAGCTTGTACCTGCCCTTGAAGCTCTCTTCATCCATCTGTACCACATGGGTACCATTGTCGATATCGACAAAGTGGTACTTTCCCTCCTTGTCTGTCACGACAAACCTGCCATCCTCCATATAGAGCTTGACACCCTCGATACCACAGCCTTTTAGCTTGCTGCCCTCTCCATCCACGGATGCTACCGCAGAAGAAGCGACGATGCCTGTCTTGCCTTTGCCCTTCTCTTTGGATGCTTTGCAGCTGATATTGGCATCATAGACCATACCTAGGATAAAGCCCTTGCTACGATACAGCTCCTCTTTGATCCTTAAGGTCGTAGCAGCGATATTGGATTTGCCTCCAAAGCGACTGCTTGCCCAGGCACGGTTGACCGCTTTGCCATCGATGATTCCTGCCCCGATCAGCACCACATAGCTGATCTCCGCTTTCTGCCCAGCAGCCAGTACAGGCTGGAGATAGCTGATCGTTCTGCCATCTGCCGAAAGCGTACCTACCGCAGGGCTATTTTCTACTTTGAAGCTGCCGTCTTTGTACTTGAGTCCGTCAGGGATCCTGTCTTCTACCAATACATTGCGCAAGGTGATGCTGCTGATGTTTTCCACCGTCACCGCATATTTGACAAACTCACCGATACCGGCGGTATCCTTGGACTGGGTCTTGAGCGTATGGAGTCTAAACTGCAATGCCATGATCTCCGCTGCTGCCGTGACTTCCCGCAATGTACCGTTATCGACATAAGAGGCTACGATATGGTTGCCTGCTGCCACACTCAGGTCACCATCACCATGGGAAAGTGCCGAGGGTGTGGTGTGCAGATAGCCTACAAATACCCCACTGTTAGGTGAAGTCTCACGCAGAGTCAGCCTCTCAATATCCCCCGTGGCAGGATCGGTCACATTGATATCGATCATCTGCTGGGTGTGCATATCGGTGTTTTGGTCATGATCGGTGACACGAACGATCACCAGATCCTGCTCCAGATAGCTGCCCGTACCCTGCATGCCCACCACAGCAGGTGGCATAAGTGTCGACCCATCAGGCAACTGTGCTGGAGGCATGGTCTGCAATACTCCACTGCCATCACGATACCCCGTAGGCTGAAGTGTCTCACTCTGTCCAGCAGGGTTAAAAGCCAGGAACTCAATCGTCGCCGGAGTCTGCACCACGGTGCTATTGACCTCATTGGTGGTAGTGTTTCTGTCTGTACCACCGATAGTGTAATTGATATCAGCGGTATTGTGGATCACATCCCCTACCTGTGCCCCGTAAACCGATGAGAGCAGGAACAATGACAGTAGTAGGATACGCTTAAATAGCTTATTCATATCGCTGTTTCTCCTTTCATGGGTCTAACTATTCTCAACAAGCCTGGCACCAATGATTCGGTCGCTGAGCTTGTTGAAGTGTATGGGTCGCATTCAGTGAATGCAACGCTACTTGGTGATTTTCACATTTCTGTCCGCTCCATACTAGGAGATATGGAGCAAGAAAAGACTAGTTGATAGCTACATCAAAATATGCACATTTATGTGTACCAGCTGTAACAGTATTATAATCTGCTGTTACCGTACCTGCTGCATGTGTCACTGAGTCAGCTGCTACAACATTTCCAGCCGGTGCAGCACAGTTACATGCTGCATCACGGATCTCTGCTACTGCTGCTGGTGCACCTGCTGCTGGTGATTGACCGAAGGTTACAGCAGCCGGAATGTTATCTGTCAATACAACATTATCGGCATTTGCGCTACCTGTATTGTTCACATCGATCGCATATCTGATCATAGCTCCTGGAATACGTTTATAATTCGCTGTTGTTGTAAACGGATCCCAAATCACACAAGAAGTTTTAGTAGCATCTAGTGTTGCTGTTTGTACTTTATAGGCACTTGTATCTCCATGCTGACCATCTAGTACTGCATCTGTAGCTCCGTTTGTACCCGCTGCATCAGCAAATACAATCTGCTCATCACCAGCCGCTGTTCCAGCTGTATCTGCATTGGCTCTATCATCCGCTGCTATGGCAGCACCTTGACCTGCCGCACCACCTACTGCAACTTGTGCTGTCAATGTCATTTCAGCCACATCTCCATCATTCTGCGGGTTAGGGATATCTGAAACAATATACACTGTTGCTGCTCCATCTGCTGCCAACTCATCAATAAATGTTGCGGTATCTTCTGCAGCCTGATAACCGGGAGTTGCACCACTCTCTACAAACACTTGTACATTTGTCGCATCAAACTCATCCGGATGATTCTCTCCGAAAGGGTTACCGTCATTCTGTCCTGCTGTAAGTAAAAAGTCATGTGTCTTGTTACCTGTGTTGGTTACCAAGAACTCAAGTGCTTGTGCTGTTGCGCCCGGTGCAACAGGTACAGCTGCCCCATCTTGATGTACGACAGTAAGATCCACTTTGTCATCGACTACGAACACGTCATCGTTTGAGTTTACAGGGGTATTCACCTGTGTACCGCCAACTTCATATGTCAAACTTGCATTGTTTGTAACTACTGTGCCTGCGGCTACACCGACCGCCTGCGCACTCATCACGCCAAACAGCATCATTGATGCTGCAACTAAAATCTTTTTCATCATTTACTCCTTGTTTTTTAAGGTTTGCTTCCCATCACCCCCATGATGGGGAGACTCGTACCTCTTTTGTCTTTCTGTCTGCCTTCGACAGACACCGCATTTACCTTTTCGTAGGCTTGATCCTGATGCACAATTGCAACAAAACCAAACCTACACAGAGTCCTGGAACCCTATGGGAAAGGGCTTCTAAAAACCTTTTCCCATAGGGTCGGGGGACTCGCCTCATTGCCTCTGTTTTATCGGGTACCCACACGGGGGTACCCCTACTTTAATTTTACCTTAAACGAAACATCTACCTTGCTGTGTGCCGATACCTGCGCCACGACAAATTCGATGGCGTTGTAGTCCTTGGCTTGCGCCTGGTGCTTCTTCTTGTCCTTGCCGATCACAAACAAGTGGGCAGGCAAATCATAATGTTTGCCGCCATCGACTGAATACTTCACCGAAAACTTCGCTTTGGAAGCAGCCGACCCCTCTACGAACAAGAGGTTTTCATTGATTGGGTTGGAGACCCTGGCATCTGTCAGCGTCTCATCTGTGTCGTTGGTGATCGTATCAACATACTTGACGACTGTACTTGGGACGACCTTGGAGGCCTTGAGCCATTTTTTGACAGGTTTTCCTTTTTTGTCTTTGACTACTTTGCCTTTCTTATCCTTGACCACAGTCAACTGATAAGAGTGTGTTGCCATACTGACAGATGGCTTCTCCTCTGCTACCGCACTTACTGTCGCCAAGAGAGAGACTGCGCATATCACTACTATTTTTTTAATCATTGTTGTCCTTTATTTTGAGGTAAACTACTGTACCTGTACATCAAACTGTACCTTTCGAGGTGTGGTACCACTAAGCGTACCGACATGAATATCAACCTTGTTGGGAATAAAAACTCCGGCGTCGCCGTCTGCCGCATCTGTCAGCGATACCCCATCCAGCCTCATCGTCCCCGG
>JALWVW010000373.1 GCA_027079365.1 Campylobacteraceae bacterium
TATCGTATCAGGCACGCCCACCATTTCAGGGCGGGGGACAAGTGGAGTATCTATCCCATGTATGACTTTGCCCACTGTCTTTCGGACTATATCGAGGGAGTGACGCATTCGTTCTGTACACTGGAGTTTGAGAACAACAGAGAGATCTATGACTGGGTACTCGATACACTGGGCCTGGAGCCGCCTCGCCCCTATCAGTATGAGTTTGCACGATTGGGCATCAACTATACCGTGATGAGCAAGCGCAAGCTGCTGGAGCTGGTCGAAGGTGGTCAGGTCAATGGCTGGGATGATCCTCGTCTGCCTACGATCGCAGGCTACAAGAGGAGGGGATATACTCCAGAGTCCATTCTGACCTTTTGTGATCAGATTGGGGTCGCCAAGGCCAACTCCACCGTCAATGTGGCGCAGCTGGAGTTTTGTATCAGAGATGATCTCAACCGCAAAGTGCCGCGTGTGATGTGTGTACTCGACCCTCTCAAAGTCACGATTGTCAATTATGAAGGGAGTGAGTCTCTTGAGGCCTCCTACTATCCAGAGGATGTCCCCAGAGAGGGGTCTCGGATGCTGCCTTTTTCCAAGGAAATCTATATCGAGCGAGAGGATTTTACAGAGCAGCCTCCCAAAGGTTATTTCCGTTTGACACCAGAGCAGCCCGTGAGACTCAAACATGCCTTTATCATCAGCTGTGAGGGGGTGATAAAGGACGCCGATGGCAACATTGTTGAGGTCAAAGCCCGGTACCATTCTGACTCCAGAAGCGGCTCGGATACCAGTGGCATCAAGGTCAAAAGTGCTATCCAGTGGGTAGAGGCCAGCAGTGCCAAGCAGGTTGAGGTAAGGTTGTATGACAGGCTTTTCTTGTCAGAGGCACCTGAGGGGATCGAAGATATCAATCCAGATTCTCTGAAAATCGTTAAGGATGCTTTGATAGAGCCAGCAGTCATTATTGATCAGCCAGATGAGCGGTTCCAGTTTGAGCGGCAGGGGTATTTTTATGTGGATCCCGTTGACTCCTGTGAGACCTCTCCTGTCTTTAATAAAATTGTAGGACTCAAGGACTCTTGGGCCAAAAAGAAAAAAACTGCCAAGCCTACTCCCAAGCAGCAGCCTAAAAAAGCACAGATAGAGGGCGAAGTGGCAGCGATGACAGAGGAACAGGAGCAGAGGTTTTTTCATTATCATCATGAGCTAGGGCTTAATAGTGAGGTCTCCAATACACTGGCGCGAGATGCTGTGCTTTCTGACTTTTATGAAGAGGCATTGGCTGTCGTACAGAGTCCAATTGGTTTGGCCAATATGGTGAGTAATGAGGTTGCCAGAGAGATTAAAGAGAAGCAGTTGTCTGGGCTGAAGTTTACTCCCGAGCAGCTTGCTCAGCTTGTAAAGATGGTCGACGAAGGGCGTATCTCCAATAAGATCGCAAAACAGGTTTTCGAGGAGATGAGCGAGAGCGGTGAGGAGCCTGTGCAGATCGTGGAGGCAAAAGGGCTGACACAGATCAGTGATCCTACGCTCATTCAGTCAATCATCGATGAGGTGATCGCAAATAACCCTGACAATCTAGCCAAATTTCAGGCGGGCAATAGCAAACTATTGGGCTTCTTTGTCGGTCAGGTACTCAAGGCCACAGGAGGCAAAGCCAATCCGCAAGTAGTTAATACACTGATGGCAGAGAGCCTAAAAGTATAGGAGGCTGTACTTTTTTTGAAGCAGAGAGGATGGGAAGAGTGAGAGAGGATACGCACTATATGATCAGGAGAGCATCCCGGAAGGATTTTGAGGTGATCTACCCCATCTTTGAGGAGATTGTTAGAGAGGGAGAGACCTACCCTTATACAAGAGATACGGGCTATACCGAAGCCTACCATATCTGGATGAAGGTGCCGCAGGAGACCTACCTGGTCGAAGCTGAAGGAGAAGTCATCGCTACCTACTACCTCAAGCCCAACCAGCCGGGTCAGGGTGCGCATGTCTGTAACTGTGGTTATATGGTAGCCTCTTATGCCAGAGGCAGAGGTATTGCAGCCAACATGTGTCTGCATTCACAGCAGAGGGCGGCTGCGTTGGGCTACAGGGCGATGCAGTTCAATCTCGTCGTCTCCAGCAACACAGCTGCTGTGGCACTTTGGCACAAGATGGGCTTTGAGACCGTAGGCAGACTGCCTGGCGCATTTGCGCATCCAAAGCTTGGAGAGGTGGATGCACTGGTGATGTATAAGGTGTTGGCCGAAATGGATAGTGGGCAGTGAGGCACTTTTTTGAAGCCCTCTTCTACCATCCTCGCTGGTATCATTGGGGTGTGGCGCTACTTTTACTTCCCCTATCGCTGTTTTATGCTGTAGGGATGTGGGTACGTCGTAAATTGGTGCGTCCAAAGCGCTATAGTATACCCATCATCAGTGTGGGAAATCTCATTATAGGGGGCAGTGGAAAGACCCCCTTTGTGATTGCATTGGCAGAGCATTTCTCTGATCAAAAAGTCACCATCATTTCACGAGGCTATGGTCGACAGAGTGGTGGACTGGTCGAAGTGAGCCGTAATGGGGAAGTACTGTGCCAAGTGGAGCAGAGTGGAGACGAGGCGATGCTTATGGCACACAAAGCACCTGCTGCGAGTGTGATCGTCTCTGAGCGGCGGGGGATAGCGATCGAGAGAGCCATTGCACAGGGTGCAGAGCTGATCCTGCTCGATGATGGATTTAACCGTGTAGAGATCAAGAAATTTGAGATCCTGCTCGAGCCAGTGCATATTGTCAACAGGTTGCCACTGCCTTCGGGGCCTTTCAGAGAGTGCTTCTGCAGCAGTGCGGAGGCTGATCTTGTACTCAAAGAGGGCAGGGATTATGTGAGAAAGGTGCACTTTGAGGCGCTGCGTCAACGGATGGTACTGGTGACTGCTATTGCTGACCCGTTGCGACTGGATCCTTTTCTCCCTGAGGGGGTGGTCGGTAAAGTATATTTGGAGGATCATGCCTATTTCAAGCAGGCTGCGCTTCAAGAGATATTACAACACCATGCGGCTGATTCTCTGCTTGTCACAGA
>JALWVW010000374.1 GCA_027079365.1 Campylobacteraceae bacterium
TAAAAAATTACATTAATCTTATTTGACTA
Source organism: Campylobacteraceae bacterium (assembly GCA_027079365.1). Lineage (GTDB taxonomy): Bacteria > Campylobacterota > Campylobacteria > Campylobacterales > Sulfurovaceae > JAAXPZ01. Next base: position 30 of record JALWVW010000374.1, read on the forward strand.
TACTTCACCTACTAAATTAACTTCCAAGGGAACAACAATGGCTTTATATGATAGAAATTATACGAGAACCGTGAATGGAACCTATGCAGAGGTCGAGGTAAGCTCCTCTGTTGCTTTCATGAAGAAGACCTACCAGTTACTTGCTGCCAGTATGGTTGCAGCAGCGGCTGGTGCTTTTGTCACACTACCTTATGCAGAAACCGTCATGCAATACAGATGGCTTATTTTTGGATTTGAGCTCTTTATGCTCTTTGTCGGGCTAGGAATGACTAGAAACAAGCCGGGGCTCAACCTTGCATCTCTTTTTGTGTTTACATTTGTAACAGGTGTTTCACTTGTACCTATGATGGCTCGTCTTATTGGCATGGGAAGCGGAGGTACGATTGGTACTGCATTTTTGATGACTGCTGTCCTTTTTGGTGCACTCAGCCTCTTTGCCATTAATAGCAAAACAGATTTTTCCAGCTGGGGAAAACCTCTTTTTATTACACTGATCGTTGTGATCATTGCCTCTCTGATCAATGCTTTTGTACTGCAGAGTCCTCTGATGCATGTTGTGATGAGTGCTGGCATCTTGCTACTCTTTGGTCTCTTTACGATCTATGACACACAAAATATTGCCAATGGCGCTTATGATTCTCCGGTAGATGCCGCTGTCTCTTTGTACCTTGACTTCCTCAATATGTTTACCTCACTGCTGAGCCTGCTAGGCATTTTCGGCAGAGATGACTAGATTTATCGCCTTTTCAATGTTATTTCGATATAATCGCTCACTTTTATTGAAATAACAGAGGAACACAATGACATCAACACTTATGATCATTCAGATTATTTTGGCAATAGTGATCACTATTGCCATCCTGCTACAAAAGAGTTCAAGTATCGGTCTGGGTGCCTACAGCGGTAGCAACGAGTCACTCTTTGGCGCTAAAGGTCCTACTGGATTCCTATCCAAGTTTACTTTTACACTTGCGCTCCTTTTTGTGATCAACACACTTGCTTTGGGATATTTTTACTCGAAAGAGAATACTGCTTCTGTGGTAGATATAGCCACAAGCAGCAAGCCTGCTGTACCTGCAACAGCCGAAAAGAAAGCTGCTCCGGCACCTGTAGCGCCAGCAGCCCCTACTACACAAAAATAGTCATCCCAAAACATACTTTCCTGCCCTGCCAGACGCATGGCATGGTGGATTCACCACAGAAAAACCAAAACATAGTAAAAATAGAGTAAAATAATTGAAAATCTTTCTAAAGGAAGCATGATGCTTAACGCAATTTATAATGATGCAACAGAACATATGGAAAAGAGTATAGAGGCGATGAAGCGTGAGTTCTCAACATTGAGAACCGGCAAAGTAACCACCGCTGTAGTAGACCATGTCAAGGTAGACTATTATGGTACTCCTACCCCCATCAACCAAGTAGGAAATGTCATTGCACAAGATGCCACAACCATCTCTATCACCCCATGGGAAAAGAGTCTGCTGAGTACCATAGAAAAGGCTATACAAGAGGCCAATATCGGAGTTAATCCCAACAATGACGGAGACTTTATCAAGCTTTTCTTCCCTCCTATGACTGTCGAGCAGAGACATGAAATCGTCAAGCAGGCAAAGGCCATGAGCGAAAAAGCCAAAGTGGCCGTCAGAAATATCAGAAAAGATGCCAATGACAAAGTCAAGAAACTAGAGAAAGACAAAGAGATCAGTGAAGACGAGCTAAAAAAAGGGCTAGACCAAGTACAGAAACTGACAGACAGTTTTGTCGCAAAAATTGATGAGACCCTTGCTTCCAAAGAAGCAGATATTCTGAAAGTCTAAGCGATGAACCTGGAGGAGATATACCAAGAGGCACACGCTCTGTTGGATGGGCATTTTTTACTTGCCAGTGGAAACCATTCGGCACGATATTTGCAGAGCGCCAAAGTACTGGAGTACCCCAAGAAGGCTGCCCTGCTGACAGATGCTTTGGCGAAGATGATCCGACAGTCCGGTATCGAGGTGGATACCGTCTGTGCTCCTGCGCTGGGTGGTGTTTTGGCGGGCTATGAGCTTGCCAGGTCTTTGGATGTACGCTCTATCTTTGTGGAGAAGAAAGAGGGGGGCATGGAACTCCGCCGGGGATTTAAAATCCAGAAAGGGGAGAAGGTTATTGTCTGTGAGGACATCATCACTACGGGTGGCTCTGCCCTCAAAGCCGCCAAAGCGATAGAAGCCCTGGGGGGAGAAGTCGTCGCCTTCGCTTCACTTGCCAATCGTGGTTTTTGTAAGAGAGTCGGGAGTAGCCATGATGCCAAGCCTGAGTGCGCCCTGCCTGAGAATATCCCCCTATTTGCACTGGATGATTTCGCCTTTGAGATGTATGCACCAGAAGCATGTCCTCTATGCCAGGAAGGATCCACAAAAGCGATAAAGCCTGGGAGCAAAAGCTAATCTCTTTTTCCTTCTTGACAAAGGGACAATTCTGACACAAAACTACGCTATAATCATAGTATCTCGTTCCCCAAGGAGACTGCTATGAAAACACGACATCTGACCCATGCCCTTTGGATACTACTGGGAGCACCTCTTCTGATCTTTGCTGCAGCAAAACCCTTGCATATTACAAAAGTCATTCAGCGCAGTACAGCAAGCAGCACTTCTCTCTGTGCAGAAGTGGATCGCTATTTTTCAGCCACAGACGGCATCATGGCAAAACCCTATATCAAGTTGACGCCCCCAGATTATTTTGGTGTCAGCCTTTCTTATGATGAGATCTGCCTGACAGGGCTCAAGCCACAGAAGGAGTACACTTTTAGCATCCAGAGGTCTATTCCTCTGGGAGAAGTTTCTCTGGACAGAAGTTATCACTTTACTCAGCGCACAACAGATTATCAGCCCTCTATGTCATTTCCAGACAGAGGTTACATTTTGCCTGCCAAAGGGGAGATATCCATCCCCATCAAGACCACCAATATAGACAGGTTTTATGTCACGCTGTATCGCATCAACAGAGAAAA
>JALWVW010000375.1 GCA_027079365.1 Campylobacteraceae bacterium
AGCAAATATCACATCGTTGCCATTTATAAAAAAATAAAAAGGAGAAAAAATGATCAAATACAGTCAAGAGCATGAGTGGGCAAAGGTAGAGGGTGAGGTGGCGACCATAGGTGTCTCAGCCTATGCGGTAGAGCAGTTGGGTGACATCACCTTCGTAGAGCTGCCAGAGGTGGATGCCGAGGTGAGTGCGGAGGAGAGTGTGGCGTTTGTCGAATCTGTCAAGGCAGCTTCGGATATCTATACACCACTCTCAGGTACCGTGACAGCGGTCAATGAATCCCTGCTGGATGCCCCAGAGCAGCTCAATGCAGATGCAGCCAATACCTGGATTTTCAAGCTCAAGCTCTCAGATGAGGGGGAGCTAGATGGACTCATGGATCAGGCAGCCTATGATGCCTATCTAGAGACCCTATAGGAGGTTGGCGTGCCCTATACACCCCATACCCCTACCGATGTGACACAAATGCTGGAGGTGATTGGTCTGAAGAACGAAGAAGCACTCTTTGACTCTGTGCCCGCTGCACTCAAGATCGACAGCTTGAACCTTCCCGATGGCCTGGATGAGTACACTGCCTTTGCCCAGTTCAAAGCGATGGCAGCCAAAAACAGTACGGACAAGGTCTGCTTTCTTGGTGGTGGATATTATGACCATATCATTCCGGCAGCAGTCGATGCACTTTCGATGCGTTCGGAGTTTTATACCGCCTATACGCCGTATCAGGCAGAGGCTTCGCAGGGTACACTGCAGGTGCTTTATGAGTATCAGAGCCTTATCTGTAGGTTAACTGGTATGGAGGTGAGCAATGCATCGATGTATGATGGTGCCACCGCACTGGCAGAGGCAGCACTCATGGCAGTACGGATCACCAAGCGCAACAAGATACTCATCGACAAAGGGGTCAATCCCCAAGCGCTAAAGATCGTACAAACCTATCTCTCTTTTAGGGAGATCGCATCAGAGGTTGTTGATGCTGATGCAGTAGAGATCGATGAGAGTGTCGCAGGGTATCTGTTTCAAAACCCCAACTTCTACGGTTCAGTAAAGGACTTTACCGCGTTGACAGAGAAGCTTCATGTACACAAGGCACTGGCAGTGATGTCTACCTATCCTATCGCACTGGGCAAGATCAAAGACCCCGGCAGCATAGGTGTGGATATCGTCACCGCTGATGGACAGTGTCTGGGGAACTATCTCAGCTTTGGCGGCCCCACTTTTGGGATCATCGCGACCAGAGAGCAGTATATCCGAGACCTCCCTGGTCGTATCATTGGTAAGACACTCGATAAGGACGGTAAAGAGCTTTTTGTGCTGACCATGCAGGCGAGAGAGCAGCATATCCGTAGACAGAGAGCCACTTCCAATATCTGCTCCAACCAAAACCTCATGGCACTCAGAGCCACGATCTATCTCTCACTCATGGGCAGAGAGGGGCTGGCAGAAGTGGCAGAGCTCTGCTATCAAAAAAGTGCTTATCTGAAAAAGGCACTTGCTCAGTTGAAGGGGCTGAAGATCGTCAATACGGAGCCTACCTTCAATGAGTTTGTCATTGAGGTGGCGGATGCAGATATGCTGCTAGGCACACTCAAAGCACAAGGCTTCTATGCGGGGATCAATCTAGGCAACTTGGAAGTGAGCCGGAAAAATCAGATTCTCATTGCAGTTAGCGAGAAGCGTACCAAGGCTGAGATGGATCAGCTCGTAGCTGCAATAGGAGGTGCTTTATGCGTACGATAGAGACGATCTTTGACCTCTCTGTAGAGGGGAGGCGTGGGGTAAAACTGCCCGCTTTGGATGTACCAGTCTCTGAGGGCTTGGGACAAGCACTGTGCAGAGAGACAGCAGCCGCACTGCCACAAATGAGTGAGCTCGATGTGGTCAGACACTATACCAATCTCTCTGCCAAGAACTTCTCGATAGACAAAAACTTCTATCCGCTGGGCTCCTGTACGATGAAGTACAACCCCAAGATCGCTGAAAAAATCGCAGGGATGGAGGGCTTTGCTGCACTGCATCCACACTTGATCACCAATGGTTTTACCGAGGAGATGCAGGGTGCATTGGAGAGTATCGAGCGACTTCAAAGCGTACTCTGTGAGATCACAGGGATGCAGGCGTTTACGACTACTCCTCAAGCAGGGGCACATGGTGAGATGCTGGGTATCATGATGATCGATGCCTATCACCGAAGCAAGGGACATAAACGAAAATATGTCATCGTCCCTGACTCTTCACATGGCACCAATCCTGCCACTGCTGCGATGGTAGGCTATCAGGTCATCACTATCAAATCCGATGAAAACGGTATGATGGATTTCGAAGCATTCAAAGCCAAGATGAATGATGAGGTGGCCGCGGTGATGCTGACAGTACCGAATACGCTGGGCATCTACAACAAACGCATCAAGGAGATCTGTGATCTGGCACACAGCCATGATGCCATGATGTACTACGATGGCGCGAATCTCAATGCCATCATGGGCAGGGTTCGCCCTGGGGATATCGGGTTTGATGTGATCCACCTCAATGTCCACAAGACCTTTGCCACGCCACATGGGGGTGGTGGTCCAGGAAGTGGGCCGGTAGGCGTGAGCCGGACACTAGAGCCATTCCTGCCAGATATAGGTGTCGCAAAGCATGGTGAGCAGTATGCGCTTACCACAGGAGGGGCGCAGAGTGTTGGCAAAATTTCTCCCTTCTTTGGTAACTACGGTATCTCATTGAGAGCCTTGGCGTATATCACTATCCTAGGTGCCAACGGTATCCGTAACAGCGCTGCCAAAGCGGTGCTCAATGCCAACTATATCCGTGTCAGGCTGCGAGAGCACTTTGATATCCCCTATGACACACTCTGTATGCATGAGTGTGTCCTCTCAGCCAAAACACTGGCAAAAGAGGGGGTCACGGCGATGGATATCGCCAAGTATCTGCTGGATTTCGGTTTCCATGCGCCGACAGTGTATTTCCCTCTGATCGTCAAAGAGGCGATCATGATCGAGCCCACTGAGACCGAGTCCAAGCAGACGATCGATCGCTTCTGTGACCGCATGATAGCAGCAGTCAAACTCGCCCATGAAGATGCATCACAGTTCAAGACCTATCCGAGGACGCTGGGGGTCTGCCGACCTGATGACACCTTGGCGATCAAGCAGCTCAATGTCCGACAGCCCCTATAGGCTCATCCAGTCTCCACAGTCAAGTGCCGTGGAGAATATGGCTCAGGACAGAGCACTGCTGGAGGCCTTCGGTGAGGAGGGTATGCCAGTATTTCGACTCTATGGTTGGGAAGAGTCTGTGACCATTGGTGTTTCTCAGACTTTTTCCTCCTGTGTGTTGCTTGATCCCACACTAGAAGCATACCGTGACCGCTATGCCAAGCGCATGACAGGGGGTGGTATCCTCTACCATGGGCATGACCTCTCCTATGGTCTAATTCTGCCTGTAGCGATGATGCAAGGGCTGAGTGTCAAAGAGAGTTATGCACGGATCACAGGCTTTCTATTGGATTTTTACCAAGCACTGGGACTGGATGCCCACTGGGCAAAAGATGATCCAAACATTACGCTTGCGAGTGATCCTTTTTGCCAAGTGGGGTTTGAGCCCTATGATATCATTATCCAAGGACACAAGATCGGAGGCAATGCCCAAAAACGCACTAAAAAAGCGATCTTTCAGCATGGTTCTGTGCCGTTACGGTGTAGCGAGCATGGGGTGTCATTGGAGGATTTGGGCGTATCGCTGGATGAGGTAGAGACCAGAGAGAGATTGGAAAAGTCATTTAGAAAGGCATGGTATGCATGGAATAGGTAGGTGCGATAAAATCGCACAAATTTACAATAAACGGGAGGAGCAAACATGAGCACTACCCCACAACGCAAGCCAGAGTGGCTAAGAAAAAAGATCTCCTTCTCCGCGCAGAGAGAGATGGATCAGCTCCTCAATGATGTCGGCATCCATACCATTTGTCAGGAGGCAATGTGCCCCAATATCAGTGAGTGCTTTGCGCACAAGCAGGCGACCTTTTTGATACTGGGGACGACCTGTACCAGACGCTGTAGCTATTGCAATGTTGATACTGGCGTACCAGCCCCCATCAACCCTGCTGAGATCATGCAGGTCACCGAGGCGGTACAGAAGCTTGGGCTACAGTATGTGGTCATCACCAGCCCTGCGCGAGATGATCTTCCTGATGGGGGAGCGCAGCATTTTTGTGAGGTGACGCAGTATATCAGGCAGCACTCTCCACAGACCACTGTAGAGCTGTTGATTCCTGATTTTCAGGGAGATATCGATGCGATACAGACCGTACTCCAAAGCGGTGCAGCGGTGATCGGTCACAATGTCGAGACCGTACCCAGACTCTACCATGTCCGCAAAGGTGTCAAGTACGAAAAGTCTCTAGAGGTACTACGAAACCTCAAGCTTTATGATCCTAGCATCAAAACCAAAAGTGCCCTGATGGTAGGACTGGGAGAGACTGCCCAAGAGATGGAAGCGGTCTTTGCCGATCTTCTGAAGGCAGGGTGTAGCTATCTGAGTATCGGACAGTATCTCGCTCCTTCCAATGAGTACGAAAAGGTTGTAGAGTATGTACGGCCTTCACAGTTTGAAGCCTATAAGAAAACCGCTCTGGAGATGGGCTTTGAGTTTGTACATAGCTCACCCTATACGCGAAGCTCCTATATGGCACATGAATATCAACTAGGAGATACACCTCATGCATAAATACGATACCCTCATCATCGGCGCAGGTCCTGCAGGTTACGAACTAGCAGGGCTACTGGCAGAGGGAGGCAAGCAGGTCTGCCTCATCGAAAAAATAGAGCAGCGAGTAGGGGGCACCTGCTTGATAGAGGGCTGTGTGCCTGCCAAACATTTCCTGGAGAGTGCCAGCTATATGGCAAAAGCTTCGCATTTTGAAACCTGTGGGGTAGAAATGGAGCTCAAGCACTTTGAGATCGAGAAGCTCAAGTCCAGCACCCAGAGCCTTATTGAGCAGATGCGAGGAGGCATCCTCAGCACACTCAAACGGCACAAGGTAGAGATACGCTACGGCACCGCCTCTTTTCTCGATGCTCAGACGATAGTGTTGGCAGAGAGTAGCGAGCATCTTACTGCCGAGCAGATCATCATAGCCACAGGATCGCGCCACCGTGACCATCCGACCATGCCACTGGTAGAGGGCAAGATCCTCTCGAGCAGAGAGGTGTTTGAGATCGATCGTATCCTCAAGTCTGTATTGGTCATAGGCGCAGGGGCGATCGGTTGTGAGTTTGCCAGCTTTTTCCATGCGATGGGAGCCGAGGTCACACTGGCAGAATATACCAAGGCGATCCTCCCTATCGAGGAGGCAGATCTCTCCCGTACCCTAAAGCGAGAGCTAGAGCGAAAAGGCATTGTCGTCCATGTGGATGCAGAGGTCACCAGCCACACCGTCACAGCGCAGGGTGTGGATATCCAGATGCGTGTGGGCAAAAAGGAGCTGGAGGGCAGCTATGAGATGATACTCATCGCCGTGGGCAGAGAGCCCAATACCGCTTCACTGGCGTTAGAAAAAGCTGGCGTAGAGAGTGAACGGGGTTTTGTCTCTGTGGATGCGCAGTATCAGTCTGTCTCAAATCCCCATATCTACGCCATCGGAGATGTGGTAGCCACCCCAGCACTGGCGCATGTTGCCTACTATGAGGCGAAGCGGCTCAGCCGTATTCTATTGGGTCAGTCTGCTATGGAGCCCGGCCCCATCTTTCCTTCTGTGACTTTTAGCACCCCACAAGTAGCCAGTATCGGAGCTAGTGAAGCCAGCCTCAAAGCAGAGGGCAGGGCTGCCAAGAGCAAAAAGATCTTCTTCAAATCCAATGCCAAAGCCAAGATTAAAGGTGACGACAGCGGATTTGTCAAAGTGATCTATGATGCCGAGAGTGAAATGATCTTGGGTGCTGCGATCATCGGCAATGATGCCACAGAGCTGATCCACCTCTTTCTGATCGCCATCACCAAGCAGGTGACACTGGGAGAGATCAGAGAGATGATCTTCGCCCATCCGACACTAAGTGAGCTCTTGGGAGAGCTGTAGTGCCCTTACTCAAGAAAAAAGCCTACAACACGGGTGCTGCCATGTGCAGAGGTGGCGAAATTTGGTATAATGGGGCAACAACAATAGGAGATGATAATGCGGATAAAAACACTTTTGGTCACTGCCAGTATGCTGACAGGCGTTTGGGCATTTGCCAACCACCCCAGTTTTGACTGTACCAAGGTCAAAAAGGACTCCTCCGAAGGGCTCATCTGTCGTTCTGACAGACTGACGGATCTTGACAGAGAGCTTGCTGCGGTCTACAAAAAAGCGTTGACAGAGGCGACTGATACACAGCTGTTAAAGGCAGAGCAGCGTGGATGGATCAAAGGGCGAAACGACTGCTGGAAGGCAGGAGACGAAGAGGCATGTATGGTGGGAGCGTACAGACAGCGTATCGATGAACTGCGCGGAAAGTATCGTCTAGACGACACAAAACCTGCAAAAAAGCAGACGGCAAAAGCGTATGCTTTTGACAAAAGCTTCTCGCTGGATGGCATCACTTTTCATGTGCAGGCAACAAATGACGGTTCGGAAAACACGCTTCTGATCACGCCATCAGGACTTACCGAAGAAAACGATGTCATCAAACAGAAGATCAACGGTATGGTAACAAGTGCAGAGATCGCAGACTTGAACAAAGACGGTTCACCGGAGATATACATCTATGTCACCTCGGCAGGAAGTGGTGCTTACGGTACGCTGGTCGCCTACAGTGCCAACAAAAAAGCATCGCTCTCAGAGGTCTATCTACCGCCGCTGGAGCAAAACAAAGAGGCGGCCAAAGGCTATATGGGACATGATGCATTTTCCATTGTCAAACACACCTTTACCCAGCATTTCCCCATCTACAAGAAGAACGACCCCAACTGCTGCCCCACAGGCGGCAAGCGGCAGCTGGAGTACAAGCTGGTACCGGGTGAGGCGACATGGCAGCTAAGACTGGTGAAGATGCGTGATTTGAAATGATCCAGTAGGTTGCCTGTACCAAAGGAGTGAGATCTTGGTATAATTAACAAGGAAATGTAGGGGTCTAGAATGACGAAACATCATCTTCTAAAGTAGATTTTCAACGCCTGATCTTTAATATTGATACATTACTTCTAATGAAGCGTGCCTACGAAGAGGTTGCGTCAAAGGAGTTTCTCGTGTGGATGCGGGTGCCTAACGGCAGAGATGCTGGTGTAGGAGAATGGCAGAACGGTTGCTATCGTAGGTCTTGAAATGCTCCGAGAAGGGCAATCGTTGGATCTTTTTACTTCCAAGCAGCCCCCGGTCACCGGCACGCAAAATAATCTGTGTCATCAGATCATTTTTGACGCCATACGAGGAGTTCTGCGTGTTGCACACGATAGTGTGCATAAGAGGGTTATTGGGATTGAGATTGTAATAGTAGGTTACACGATTTTTGATTCCCATAATAATTTTGTAACCCCCTTTCTTATCTACCCCTAAACGCGGGAAAAGGTGCATGGCACTGTACCCACGAACAAATAGCTCCTGAAAGGGCTTCTCGAGGGTGGATCTACCGATAAAAATCAAGAAAAATAGCATATAAAAAATCGATACGAATGTTATTTTGAATTTTTCATATCCGATCCGTTTAGAGAGAAAAGTTGTAGAAAAATAGGTACGAAGAAGGGTGAGAGCTAAAGGAATTGACATCAGAATTGCTAGACCATAGAGGAGATATTTCCCAAGGAACATGACTGCATTATTGTCAATAAGTTCAAAGGGATATCCTGCATCCATCAATGCAAGGTATTGAAAAGTCACCAATGCAAAAAAGATAAGACCCAACACAACAAAAGGATTTTCAGATACTACCATATATGTGTCAAGCATGAAACGCTTCAGGAGACCGGCCCACCCACCTATAAAATAGGTTTGATAGTCTCGATCTATTTTATTCGTTTCACAGCGTTCAAGAATGAGTCCATAGAGTTTGTGAAATGTTTTTTCGGTATAAAGAGAGGCACTTGGAAAGAGAAACACATCCCAGGTTCCGACATGGACGTCAATGATAGTATTGAGGAGTTTTTTGAGTCTTTTTTTACTACGTCTTACTTTGTCAAGCTGCAGGCGAACAGCATTGTGCACAGTTTCTCCTTCTCGATAGAAGAGGTAGACGACGGTGTAGCGTGGCACATCTTCCAAACATTGGATGAGTGATGCGAAGGGATCCTTTGCATGTGCCAAGGCTTCGATGCTGAGGGGACAGCGATGCCGAAATGGCAAAAACTGTTCCAGTTCTTTGGTGTATTCACACATAAACTTCTCCTCACTGATTTTTTCTTGTAGTATACCCAAATTTCGGGATAAAAATACACTGGTAATGACCATGAGAACCTTCGTGGTTCCGACTATTGTCAATAAAAATGGGAAAGAAAAAATAAAATAGACAATAGTCGATATTGATGGTTCTTTTGTTTGGGAGAGTTGCGCCTTTTTCTATTTGACACTTTTCTGAATGGATCGAGGCGGAGATATTTTGGTGGTTTGTCGTCTTGTAGGCATTTTACCGAGGATGAAATGAGAACGAGGAAAGCTAGATATTCAACGTCTGACCCTAATTATTGGTATAATGCACATATACGATCAACATGGAGGATGCACATGTCTGCTATATATAATGAAAATTCCATCAAAAGGGCAACAATGGCTTGAAGAGAACAGAGGAGCCACCAATGGACAAAATGAACGGATGGAAAGTTATGGTAGTTTTTCGGATGGGATCAGCAGCTTTTTGACAGACAGTATAAGCATTCCTTTTTATCGATAGTTTTTAAGATAGAGACCGTATGTCGGCATATCGGGAGGAAGAGTATCTTCCAGCCAGGCTTTAAAAAGTGCAGAGAGGTCTTTCTTGCTTACCTCCTGTGCCACGGTGATGAAATCACCTGAGCCAGCATTACCGTTTCTGTAGCGTTTGAGGTAGGCACGGAGGATTGCAAAGAAGGTCTTGTCGCCCACCTCAAGCCTGAGCGCATGGAGTGCCAGCGCGCCGCGTGTATAGGAACCGGGACCATACATCTCTTCAAATTTTTCGATGGTGCGCGGTGCCTTGGCGAGCATGCCGACCATTTGCTCGAAACGCATAGTAGCACCTTCTGGTTTTTTGCCCGTCATGATGGCGTTGAATTGCATGAAGTCATTGAAGGTAAGTGAAAAATAGTCAAAAGGCGCATCGGAAAGCACGAGAGCGAGCTTGTAGCTTGATATACCCTCTTGAGGTACGTTTGCAAGTATTTTTTCCAATACCTTTTTCTCTACCTCCCCGTGGTTTCCAAGCTTGACCAGCCCCTTGACGTCTTCCCGGGAGAGCGTGCGCTCTTTTGTCGTAAAGAAGCGCAGTACCTCTGCAAGATGCTTGTCTTTGGGAATGCGCTGAATACCCATCATCGACTCATATGAACCCTTGACCCACTTCTTCATAAAGGAGGGATCACTGTGTTCAAGCCAGAGTGCTGAAGCGTAGGTGGCAAAGCCTTCTTTGAGCCATGTCTCTTTCCACTGTTTGAGTGACACAGCATCACCAAACCAGCTGTGCGCTATCTCGTGGGCGATTTTTCTCTCTCCAGAGTGTGTCCCGAAAGTCGGACGTGTCTGGGTTTCAAAAGCAAGCACGCTCTCACTGCCCATCACCACAATGCCTGCACTCTTGAAAGGGTATTCCCCGAACTTTTCGGAAAAAAAGTCAAGCATCGCGTTGGTTTTGGCATATTCTCCGTGCGTTTTGGCATCAACCTGTTGCTCGTATCCCTTGAAGAAGTAATCGTAGACGGGAATGCCGCTTTGGGTCTTTGAATCGTGGCGGGTATACTCTCCGATGTGCATCATCGACAGGTAGCTTGTCATCGGTGCCTCAATGGCGTAATGAAACGTGCGTCTGCCATCATGCGCAACAATCTTTCCGGGCGTGCCGTTGGCAATAGCAG
>JALWVW010000376.1 GCA_027079365.1 Campylobacteraceae bacterium
TACTTTAGGATGAATGTAGAGTACTGATAGAATCAGTATACTATTTATTATACAACGGTGAAACAATTGACGAATGGTATCTATCATTGGTAGGTGATGTGAAGATGAAGGACAGCTTGCAAAAACCAGTGAGAATACCGGTAAGAGATGGTCTAAAAACATGCCGATGTCTCATGGAATTTGATTATACTTCCTAAATCAAGGTGCTAAGATGATAAAAAACTGCAAACAAGGCGATATATTTGAAATAGGTAATTATGGAGATTTCCAATTTATTCTCGTTTTTGCACCTCATGGAATGCAATTACACGGGGCATGGACAAGATTTAGAGATAAACATCCCCAATTGACAGGAATTGACAATCCTTATAACCAATTATCAACACCTACTGAATTTATGGATGGCAGATGGATACAATTTTCTGAAAGTGATGAGGGGCTGAACGGAATGGACGATGCCCAACTTGAAAAAGCTTTTGCTGATGCATTTTCATGGGCAATGGAAAACGGTATAAAAAAAATTATTACTACAGGGATCAGAGATATTCCCTTCGATCAACCTGAAGAGCCAAGAGTCGCATTCATAAAGGAGGTATGTTCCAGAGATGAATATAATCAACTGGAAATAACTCTGATAAGCAGAGATACAAGCTATGTTGATGGTACGGGGAGAAATATATATTCAAGACATTTCCTACCAGAACCAGATATTGATGATCTTGCGGTTGAGCTAAAAGTCAGTGAAAAGGAAAATGAGCCGTATTACTCAGATAAGATACAGAGCAATGAAATAGAGCCATTAAAAGAATTTTATATGGTTGCCACTCCTCAACCATCACAAATGCTGTATGTGGTAAGTCAGATGCAGAAGACACTCCATGGTTTGCTTGATGGTGATATCCCAAATGAGACAGCTTACACAATCAGCGATCTAAAAAATTATTGTCAATCTCTTGTGGCGAGGCAACATGATTTTCCACGATCTCCGATGGCTAATCATTGGTCGGTAGTTGAAAATATAAGGGATATTCCCCGTGCCTTAAAGGATCGTTGTTTGTACTTCCCATCAATTATTGCTGTTGCCACTCTGTCCCATATCCTAATAAACTTTCCAGAAATAGCATTGAAAACGGATGGCTTCGGAATGGCTATGAGACGAGGTTTTAGCTCTTGTCTTATAAATCGGATTTTAGGAACACGGCTACCAAATCTATATAATGATCGCTATTTTACTAACGACTATTTTCTTGAATCGATAGAACTTTTGAGTAAGTCTGGTTCGTTTGAAGTTCTTAATGAGTATCCCGATTACTCCCATGAAAAAATGAAAATCGTCCTTGAGGAGTTAAAGATTCGATTAGCCATGGATTTGGACTGTGGTTATATTGAGAGGGAAACGAGTTCAGACTATGCAGATAAATGTCGTGTTAGTTTGGAATTGTTGTCCAGAGAAAAGACATGAAGGGACTATGGATAAATTATAAATCTTTCATCCTTTTGTTCGTTCAGGTGAAAGATAAATGACCTCAAATTGCCCCGAACCATGTGCTTACTGAATCTCTTGTTGTTGAGCAGATAATCCCACTCAAACAACCACATCCCATGGATAGAATAATCGTCATCCAGATGTACAAATAGTAGATGGGTAGGGCAATCATCACCTTCTATCTTGGGAATGGCACTTGTTTGTTTCCAGCCTGAATTCCATCCTTTTCGGGTTTTGATGGAGATACGCTTGCCATCCGGAGTTTCAATATCATGTTCAAACGAATCATCGACCATCTTTCCATCAAGGATGAGCTTGCCATATATCTCACCAAGCCATCCCACGATCTCATTACCCTTCAAGACCTTATTGTCGGAATAGCGTATCAGCTCGGAATGGATTTCTTTCTGAACCCCGCTGAGTTCCTGGAAAAGTGATTCCATTTTTTCTTCCAGCGAGAGACATGCTTCGGTGTTCAAGCTATGCGTTGCCCTTGTACGCACATTATTAGTCGTTTGTGGAGGTTTGGGCTGTTCTGTTCGCAAACCAGGCCGACTGGTACTGTGAGTCAAGGTATCTTCATGGGTGATTGTCGTTATCTGGAGTTGCTTAAAATCAAAATTGGTACCACCGCTTTTGACATCAACAAATTTGTTTGGTTCTCGGCTGGATAGTTCAACACTGATATAATCTTCTCGCAACTTTCTGAATGTTCTATATGGGTCCTCGAACGTCCCCGATGGAATAAAAATCCAGTAAAAAATTCGATTTTTTTCATCATTGAGTATCAGATGGAAATCATGAAAAAATTTTTTTATCGGTATGTCAATCCACCAAACATCTTTTGATGCGTTTATGTTGGCCCATGAGACATTCCCGTTATTACTGGGATTCAAATCGGCTAACCCTTTTCGGTTTATGATTGCCGATGCTTCTCTTTTATTCATTGTATTCTCGTGGTTATCTTTCCGACCATTAAATCCATACGATCAATCTGAAATCCATCATACAATCTGCCATACACAAAATCCATATTCTTACATGTTAGTATCCCTATGAACCTCTCAAGATTACGATGGCTCTCGACCTACTTCTCCTTGTCAGTTTCGACACTTTGGAACTCATGAATAAGGTTCATCCGATAATATCAGAACCGTCTATTTTAGCCTGTAATATAGTTCCACAGAGAGCAGTGAGCAATTGGTATCGGACATCTTTCTTTCCACTTGGATTGTTCTACGGGAATATCAGGGTCAACCATAGAGAGTAGCTGTTCTATTCTTTCTGGTACTTTGGTGGATTCTCCTTTCTCCCTTCGCCTCATTGCTCTGGAGTAATATTCAAAGATCGTATCGTTTCCAAAGGGTTCATCAGCTTTGGCTTCTATGGTAACTGCTACCTGTTCATTATCTATATTACCGATAAGGGCCAAATCATGATTCCTGCCTTCTCCTCGTTCTGACAAGGTGTGTTACTAATTCAGGGATGCCAGAAATAATCTGTATGTCATGGAGACGGGTGGATGAATGAAGA
>JALWVW010000377.1 GCA_027079365.1 Campylobacteraceae bacterium
ATAAAAAGTCCCGTTAGACGGAAAGCCACAGACTATTTTGCATCCTCTCTCGCCAGAGTGTGTGACCACAGAAAACTTCCAACGATACACAACACCGCTTCGGAGAAATTTAGCTATAATGCTATTACCCCTCTAAGTAAATACATCCAAAACAAGGCACCTCTCATGGCAAAACACCCAACCCTACTACAGCATTTTCGTTCTTTCGCGCATCAAAACAAGATAGAGGATTTTGATACAGCTTTAGCATATTTTTCTGTGTTTGGTGGTACGGGGTGGGATGTAGATATTTCCAAGCATCTGGATGTACTGATAGAGGAGAAGATACTGGGAAACTATGCGCCATTACATGACAGTATCACGCGCTATACGCATGGCAATGCCCTATACCATCTGCTGCTATCTATACTCGCACGGGGTGAAGAGTATGAGAATGATCTGTTTCAAAAAGCAAGGGTAGGTAGAGACAAAGGCAAAAAAGCCATAGACTACTTGACCATGAAAAGTCTTTTGAAATTTGACCTCTCTGTAGAAAATCCTCTGCAAGAACGCGATGAAAAATCTGACAGAATTTTATTTGACTTGCCCTTTATGCGCTTTTGGTTTGCGATGGTTTCGCCCAATTATAAGAGCATATCCAGTGGTGACTTTTCTGAATTTAGGCAAAAGTGGCAGCAGCACAAAGGCAACTTCCCTATCATGCTCTCCAATCTTTTGGTTCGAGAACTCGCTACACAACACTTTGCCCAGAAGTTTGCAGATGACCCCATCGTCTCCACAGGTTCCTACTATGACAAACATACGCACATAGAACTACTAGCCAAAAGAAAGTCTGGAAAGCTGTTGGCAGGAGCGTGCAAATATTCTGAGGCACCTGCCAAACCTAATATGCTCGAGACACTGAAGCGGAAATGTCTAAAAGCGGAACTTGATGTCTCTGACTATGTACTTTTTTCTAAAAATGGATTTATTGGTGAAGTAGAAGAGACCAAAGAGGATCATGTGGTGTTATGGTCCGCTACCGATCTCTCTTCGCTCTTGGAGAATGTCTCCAAAGGCGATTTACTGACCTATAAAAACAAGAAGTACTAGCCTGTGGCACGCATCGATCAAAAAGCATTCTATCAAAACAATTATGAGACCTATGGTGTCTCAGCTGAGGGTGTGGCATGGCATTCGACACAGACTCAGAAGCGTCGTTTTTCTGCTATCACCTCTTGTTTGGGTGACATCAAAAGTGATACACTGGTAGATGCAGGCTGTGGATTTGGAGACTTTTATCTCTACCTAAAAGAAAAGAATCGCTTGCCAAAAGCCTATATAGGGCTAGACCTCTGTACGCCTATGGTCAATGAAGCGAAGATTCGTACAGGTTGCAAAATACTGAAGTGTGACATCTTGAAGCAGACTATCCCTACGGCTGACTGGTATGTGGCCAGTGGCTCCATGAATCTTTTGACGCATATAGAGACACGCATTTTTATACAACGGTGTTTTGAAAAGAGTCGTAGGGGTTTTGTCTTCAACCTGTTGTGTGGCAAAGAGAATGCAGGAGAGTTTAGCTATTGGGCACCTCATGATATCTTGAAGATCTGCAAAGCGATGGGTGCCAAAGTACAGATAAAAGAAGATTACTTGGAGGGTGATTTCACGGTAGCGATCTCCCAAAAGAGTTAAGTCCACACCATACACAGAATTGAACCTTCTCAAGAGCATAACAAAAACCCGCTATAATCCCACATCATGAAAACCATCCAAAACGCTACTCCTGTCGACTACTTCTGGCTGATGCTCCTCTCTGCGATCTGGGGAAGTGCTTTTGTAGGAATTGGGTATGCATTGACTGCGTTTCATCCTCTGATCGTGGCATTTGCCCGTATCCTGATCTCTGCCGTGCTTATAGGCCTGATCATCTGGGCGCAGAAGCTGCCTATGCCCAGAGGTGCACAGAGCTGGATACTGCTCATCTTACTGGGTCTGATCAACAATGCCCTGCCTTTCTATCTCATCTCCTGGGGACAGCAGTATGTCTCTGCTGGTACAGCAGCGGTGCTGCTGGCGATTGGACCTTTTGTGGCACTCATCATGGCGCATTGGCTTACCCATGATGAGAAGATCTCACCCTTCAAACTCATCGGTGTGGCCTTGGGTTTTGCAGGCGTATTTGTCCTCTTTGGGGAAGACCTTTTCAAGGGTGAGATCCATGGTCTCTATGGCAAACTGGCGATCCTCATCGCCACTGTCGGCTATGTCTCCTCTGGACTCATGATCCGCAAGCTCAGCCATCTCAATACGCTTGTCTGCGCCGGTTCGATGTTTATGACTGCCTCGGTCTGGATGTTCCCTTTTGTCTGGCTGGTTCCCTTTGGCATAGAAGACCTACACTGGGCGCCCGTCTTGACACTCCTCTATTTAGCGCTTGTCCCCACTGCCCTCGCCTCCGTCATACGCATCAGACTCGTACAGAGAACAGGCGTACAGTTCATGTCTCAGGTCTCTTATCTCATTCCGATATTTGCCATCTTTTGGGCATGGGTATTTTTCGGCACTGTACCTGCACTCACTGTCTGGATCGCCTTGACATTGATATTGGGCGGGCTCTTTATCAGGAAACTAAAATAGTAAGAGAATATCCCTTAAGAACATTTTTATCCTAATGTGTTATATTGTTATCTCAACTCTCTCGGGGTGCTAAAGGGTATCTTGAATAACAGGTCATCCCACGACCTATTATTCAAGGTGCTCTATACTAGCTGAGAAGGTATCAGAGTATGATTCTGCCTACCTACCCGCTAAACTTGAACCAGACAACACTGGCGTAAGGAAGAGGTACTGCGTTTATCCACAGATAGACACCCACAATTCCCTCTCCTTGCGCTCACGACACGATAAGGATACACATGAAAAAAATATTCATTCTCGCAGCTACTGCACTTTTGGCTTCCATGACACTACATGCAGCAGACAAACCCACCCTCACCATCTACACCTATGACTCTTTTGCCGCCTCCTGGGGGCCAGCTCCCAAGATCAAAGAAGCCTTTGAAAAAGAGAACAACTGTACCCTCGAATTCGTCCCCTCCTCCAGTGCTATCGGCTCACTGCGCAAAATCCAGATGGAAGGCGCCAAGACCAAAGCAGATATCCTCCTCGGACTGGATACTTCTATCGCACAAACAGCCAAAGAGACTGGACTGTTTGCCAAGCATGGTATCGATACGAGCAGAGCCATGCTACCTACTGAGTGGGGTGACGACAGCTTCGTGCCCTTTGATTACAGCTATTTTGCCTTTGTCTATGATAGGAACCATACCCAGAAAGCGCCAGACTCATTTGAAGCACTGGTGGCAATGCCAAAAGATTTTAAGATCGTTATCCAGGATCCCCGCTCTTCTACGCCTGGTCTGGGACTGCTGCTCTGGATCAAGTCAATTTACGGTGACAAAGCAGCCGACTACTGGAAGAGCCTCTCTCCTCATATCCTCACTATCACCAAAGGCTGGTCAGAGGCCTACGGACTCTTCCTCAAGGGTGAAGCGGACATGGTGCTAAGCTATACCACCTCCCCTGCCTATCACATCATCGCAGAGAAGAAGACCAACTACCTCGCTGCCAAATTCAAAGAGGGGCACTATGGACAGATCGAAGTAGCAGCCATGCTCAAAAGTAGCCAGCACAAAGCACTCGCGCAGAAATTTTTACAATTTATGCTCTCTGATACCTTTCAAGATATCATCCCTACCACCAACTGGACCTATCCAGTAGTCAAAACCAAAAAAGGACTGCCAGAAGGTTTTCTCGGGCTGAAGGTTCCCTCCAAAATGCTCCTCATGGATGGAAAAAAGGTGGAAAAAGAGAGAAAATCCATGATCAGCGAGTGGCTCAAAGCTATCGCCAAATAGTCATGAAATCTCAGCTGTGGAGATGGAGAGCTTCTGTGATTCCCGGATTGGGAATAGCCACGGCTTTGCTTCTCTTTGCATTGCTACTCTTTGCTACACTCTACCGCTTCTCCTCTGGAGATACACTCTCCAGTATCGATGACCGTATCCTGGGACTGCTGCGCTTCACGCTGTATCAGGCTACACTCTCTACACTGCTTTCCCTCTTTTTCGGCATGATACTTGCTTGGAGTCTGGCACATCAGCGTCATTTTAGAGGGCGGTCACTGCTTGTGGCGCTGTTCTCCTCTTCGCTAGTGCTGCCCACCTTGATCGTAGTATTTGGTCTTGTCACGATCCTGGGCAATAACGGCTGGCTCAATCATCTCTCTCTCACGCTTACTGGGCACTCATTTGGAAGCTGGCTTTATGGATTGAGCGGTATCCTGATCGCCCATGTTTACCTCAACGCCTCTTTTGCTTCAAGGTCGCTTCTGCACAGTTTTGAGTCTATTCCCGTAGAAAAATACCGGCTTGCCAAAAGCCTTGGGTTCTCCGCATGGCAGAGGTTCTGGCTCGTAGAATGGGTGGCCGTACGATCAACTGTGACGAGTAGTGCTGCGACGATCTTTCTGCTCTGTTTTACTTCCTTTGCCATCGTGCTGATTCTGGGTGGGTCTCCTTCATACAATACACTTGAAGTCGCTATCTATGAGGCAGTCAAGATAGACTTTGATATCGCTTTTGCTCTCAAGCTTGCGCTCATCCAGCTATCGATCTCCACCCTGCTGGTACTACTCTCCTCCACTCTTCGCACAGGGCTTGGCAATCTCAAGCAGGAGAGCACCTCTGTCACATGGAAAGAACCCAGATACACCACCTTACTGCAGTATGGCATCATTTCTCTGCTGGCAGCAGCGTTTGTCCTGCCCCTGCTTGCTGTGATCGCTGATGGTATCGGTGCAGACTATAGTAGCATCCTCACACAACCACTCTTTATCCGCTCGCTGATCACTAGCCTTATCATCGCGACTGTCTCTGCTATATTGACGGTACTCTTTGCACTGATGCTGAGTGATGCCAGACGCACTTTTCAGCTACCAGAGAGGATGTCACGAACCAAAGGTAGTAAACTCTTGGGGCTACTTGTGGCATTCAGTGGCAACCTCTATCTCGCCGTTCCTTCACTGATCATGGGGGTTGGATTCTTTCTGCTCTCGCAGCAGTTTGAAGCACCATTGTTACTTTGGGCTATAGGTGCCGTACTAAGTGCCAATGTGCTCATGAGTCTACCCTTTGCACTCTCTGTGATCGCACCTGCTATGCAAAAAACAGCCAGACGCTACGACAGACTCTCCCTCTCCCTGGGACTTACGCCTCTGGCACGCTGGCGCTATGTGGAACTCCCCTATCTGAGCGCCTCCATCGGTTATATCTTTGCGCTCTCTTTTGCACTCTCTCTGGGAGACTTGGGGGTAATTGCCCTCTTTGGCAGTGATGAGATCACCACCCTACCCTGGTATCTCTATCAGCTCATGGGCTCCTACCGCACTACTGACGCGGCAGGTGTTGCGCTGATCCTTATGCTACTAGTACTTGGTATCTTTGGGGGTATACCCAGATTCTTTAATAAACGCACATAAAGTGCTATAATTTCATAGCAATAAAGACACAGGGAGAATCTGGTGCTAAAAATCGATGGAATTGTCTACACCTACTATACCAAAAGTATTCCCCACCCCTACCATTTCTCACTCGAGGCAGACAAAGGGGAGGTCATAGGTATACTCGGCGAAAGCGGCAGCGGCAAATCGACAATGCTTGATCTTATCGCAGGATTTTTGGAGCCAGACTCAGGTAGTATCCTGCTGGATGGAGAGGCGATTCTGCCTCTACCCATTGAAAGACGACCTGTCACCATCCTCTTTCAGCAGCACAATCTCTTCGAGCATCTCAGTGTCAAAAAAAACATCTTGCTTGGTATCAGTCCAAATGGAAAGAGTACAGCAGAAACGGACACAAGGATCTCACAGATATTACAAGAGATGGGGCTTTCAGAGCACATAGATAAACTCCCTTCTGCACTTTCAGGTGGGCAGCAGCAGCGTGTGGCACTGGCCAGAGCACTGCTGAGAAAAAAGCCTGTCCTTCTGCTAGATGAGCCTTTTAGCGGACTAGACAGAAAAACCCGACTGGAGATGCTCTCACTCGTGCAAACCATCACGCAGAGAGAGAGACTCCACACCATTATGGTCACCCATCAGACAGAAGACTGCGAGCTGATCGCTGACAGAGTCTATAAGATGAAAAATGGTACCCTACTGCCTTCAAATCCAGATTTTTTGCAGGAGAAAGCCTAATGTTCGCCCAAACCCCGAAGCCACCTTATTATGCTGTTATTTTCACCTCCCTCAAAGCCAAGGAAGATCAGGGCTATGGTGCCATGTCTGATCGCATGGTGGCACTCGTACAGCAACAAGAGGGTTTTTTGGGATTCGAGTCTGCCAGAGAGGCACTGGGGATTACAGTCTCCTACTGGAGAGATGAAGCTTCTATCCTTGCCTGGAAAGCACAGATGAAGCATCAGGAAGCCCAAAAACTAGGCAAAGAACGGTGGTACACTGACTACAAAATCCGTATCGCCAAGGTGGAGAGAGACTATGCGAAATAATCTCTTTCTCTCTCTGGCACTCCTTTTTGCAACTGCATGCACCAATCCCTTTGTCAAACCGGTGGTCAATGTCTACTATATACAAGATGCAAACCAGAGCAATCAGCCTACCGTCAAGACACAAGGGAACAGTATCAGCATTAGCTCCCGCCCCGAAGCCTCCAAAAGCATCTCCAACAAGATACAGCTCTATTTTGTCTACAAAGATGGCTGTCCTGCCTGCGAGCAGATGAAGCAACTCATGCGCAGGGATGATATCGAGGCGATACTGGATAGAGACTTCGAGGTCACCCGTGTCAATATCCGAGACAAGGCAGCCCTCCCCAAAATCTGGATGCGACCGATGCGATCACCTACGCTCTATTTCTTGGATCAACAGCAGGAGGAGCTGATCTCCAGTATTCACAATATGTCTGGACGCAGGTTCAAAGCAACACTCAAAGAGGCGATCGAAGCCAGAGACCTCAAGTAAGCTATGCCTAAAAACACTACCAAGATCGTCACTACTCTCAATCATAAGCGTTTTTTTGCAGACAGGCAGATACTCACAGTCTCAACGCTGGAGCAGCAGGGGCACTGCAACCAAAACTATCTGCTGCATACGGATAAAGGGAAATATATTCTTCGAATATTTGGGCAGGAGAAGAGGGATCGAAATGCAGAATACCATATACAGCATTTGGCTTTCATGCACAAGCTTGCTCCTAGACCTATTATTCTTGATCTGGAGACAGGCTTCATGGTCTCAGAGTATATCCCTGGCAAGCATATCAATACACTCTCTACCAGATCCGTACACTCTCTCTCCCGGGCACTTTTTACCCTCCACTCTATCTCTCTCCAAGAAGAGCATGTCTCCGCCAGTATAGAGCAGAAGGGTATTGAGGTTTTTGAGTATGACCCAGTACTCTGCCACCGTGACCTCAACCCCTACAATATTCTATGGGAAGATGACATGCCTACCCTTATAGACTGGGAGTATGCCGGTGTCAATGACCGTTATTTCGATCTGGCAGCCGTAACAGTAGAGTTTAAGTTGGACAAGCAGATGTGTGCACTGTTTCTCAAAAGTTATTTTGATGATCACGGGGCAATCGATACCAAAAAACTACATGCCTACCAGACACACTACCAAAATCTATGTGGGCAGTGGTGGCAGGAGAAAAGATCCTTGCAGGCAGATAGCCAGAAGCCATATTTTCTATTTTAGCTCTCTTTTCGTATCAGTTAGAAACATTTATATATCTTACCAAGAAAACATTACGAGATTACTCTTTTATTTTGAAACTATTATGCAATAATTTTATAATGCTTATCTCTAATGTCAAAAAGGGGAAGTATAAAAAAGTGCTCCTCAGAGACAGAGGATGCAAGGTGATCACGATAGCGTGATCTATTCATCACCAAGAAAAAGGAAGAACTATGAAGAAAAATTTCATCACATCACTGGTCGCGGTCTGTGCAGCCACCTCATTGGCCTATGCAGGCACAAGTATCAGGGTCTCTGTACCCTCTTACGGTGACAGCACCAAGCCTGCTTTTGAGCGTATCGTCGCAGACTTTGAAAAAGCCAACCCCGATATCAAGGTCAATCTTGAGGTAGGCTCCTGGTCTGCCTGGCAGCAGAAACTCCAGACTGACTTTTTCTCAGGTGGCAATGCTGATCTGATCTACAGTACCAGAGGCTGGGTACCTACCTATGTGGCAGGTGACAAGCTGGAGCCTCTAGATGGACATCTCTCTGCTGACTTTTTGGCACAGTTTCCCAAATCATTGATCGAAGCTGCCAAAGTCAATGGCAAGCTCTATGCACTCCCCAGTGTCACCAGTGCACGAAATCTCTATGTCAACTTAGATCTACTCAAAAAAGCAGGAGCAAAAGTACCCAAAACATGGGATGAGCTCAAGGAAGCAGCCAAACTGGTCTCTGAGAAAACAGATGCAGCAGGCTTTGGTATCCAGGGCAAAGAGGTGGAGATGGAGAAGTATTTCTACTACATCCTTTGGAATATGGGTGGCTCAGTACTGGACAAGGTCGTAGACGGTACCAAGTCTATGCTCGACGCTCCCGAAGCGATCAAGGCAGCCAAATTCTATGACACTATGATCAAAAAAGGCTACACACAAAAGAATGTCGCCTCCTACAACAGAGAAGACCTGCAAGAACTCTTCAAGCAGGGGAAGCTGGCCATGATGATCACCCATGGTGTGCTGGCTGAGCAGATTCAAAAAGAGGGACACAAAATCGACTTCATCCAGACAGATGTTCCCGGCATGAGTGCAGACAAAAAGGGTGTGACACTCGGTGTGATCGATGCAGTGCATCTTTCTAAGAATTCCAAGAACAAAGAGGCAGCGGTCAAATTCCTCAAGTTCACCTTCCAGCCGAAGTATCAGGCAGACTGGATCGCCAAAGCCAACCTGCTTCCTGTCACCATCGAGGCAGGCAAAGCCAAAGAGTTTCAGGCGAAGCATCTACAGGCGATGATCTCGGCTGTACCCAATGCACGCTTTACTTTTATTCACAAGAAATCGACCAAGATCATCGATATCATGAAAAATGAACTGCAAGCACTATACTCTGGCAAGAAAACTGCTGAAGAAGCGATGAAGAGTGCTGCTAAGAAAATCAACAGAGCAGCAAGATAAACATCGATGAACGCCCGATCGCTGAAGCCGCTACTGTTTATTCTCCCCAGCTTTCTGCTGGCCTTTGTCATTATCGCCTACCCGATCATAGATCTGGTACGACTCTCTTTCAATGATGTAGGCACTTTTGGGGAGATGAATGGTTTCATCGGTCTACTGAACTATCAGGATGTGTTTGAGGATGAGCTTTTTGTCGAGGTGCTGCTGCGTACACTCTACTGGACATTTTTTGTCGTAGCCGGTACGATAGCAGTCTCAATACCCATCGCGCTCATTCTCAATGAGGATTTTTACGGAAAGGGCATTGCCCGCACGGTCATCATGCTGCCATGGGCCATCTCTCTGGCCATGACAGCAGTGATCTGGAAATGGCTGCTCAACCCAGACTACGGTATGCTCAACCACTTGCTTCTCAGCCTTGGCCTCATCACTGAGAATGTTGGCTGGCTGGCTGATGCAGACACTGCCTTTCCTCTACAAATCCTTATCGGCATCCTGGTCTCTATCCCTTTTACGATCTCTATCCTGATGGGAGGACTCACTTCTATCCCCACCGATATCTATGAGGCGGCTTATCTGGATGGCAGCTCCTATTGGCAACGCCTCAAGACCTTGACCCTGCCACTGCTGAAGCCTTTTATCAATATTGCTGTGGTACTCAATGTTATCTATGTCTTTAACTCCTTTCCGATCATCTGGATACTGACCGAGGGAGGCCCCTCCAACAGCACTGATATCCTGCCTACCTATCTCTACAAGCTTGCCTTTCGGGAAGGGGAGATAGGACTGGCCTCTGCACTCTCTG
>JALWVW010000378.1 GCA_027079365.1 Campylobacteraceae bacterium
TGGGAGAGCAACAGAGAAACAGGTGCTATCAACATAAAAAATTTCACCAATACCCTCATAGAAAACAACACCATCGTCAACACCCTGGGTAGTGCCATACGACTGGGAGGGGATGTGGGATTCAATAGCCACTGGGATCATGTCAAGGGCTTGACTGCCACGATACGAAACAACATCATCACCCACTCTACAAACGATACCAATTCGGGTCAAAAGCTGCTTATTTATGGTGTGGATATCGCTGAGGGCAACAGTGCCGTATGTGAATACAACAATGCCTGGATGAATCAAACGGGCAACTATAGAGGGTGCGATATAGGCGCAGGAAGCATCTCTGAAGATCCGCATTTTCAAAGTATCAGGCTGGGTGATGCTTTCCATAATACCAATGACTTGACGGCTGACTTCCACCTCAAAAGTACCATGGGACGATACAAAAATGGCACTTGGAAGACAGATGCACTTAGTAGTATCTCTATCAATGCCGGTGATCCCAAAAGCATCTACCACAATGAGCCAAATACCAATGGTGATCGCATCAATATGGGAGCTTACGGGAATACTCCCTATGCGTCCAAAGGGATAGCATCTCCTCCTGTGGCCAATGCTGGTAGAAACCAGTACCTCAGAGCAGACGGGAAGAGGTTTGTCTATGTTGATCTGGATGGCAGTGCCTCTTTTGATGATGGAGAGATCCAACACTATGTCTGGACAAAAGATGGTCTTGTCTTGGGCGATGGTAAAACATTACCCCGCACACCTATGGGAATAGGAGATAACACTATACAAATAACAGTGACGGATGACAATGGTCTCTCAACCTCTGCATCCTTCAAAGTGAGGGTCA
Source organism: Campylobacteraceae bacterium (assembly GCA_027079365.1). Lineage (GTDB taxonomy): Bacteria > Campylobacterota > Campylobacteria > Campylobacterales > Sulfurovaceae > JAAXPZ01. The sequence continues at coordinate 848 of JALWVW010000378.1, forward strand.
ATCCTCCAGTAGAAAACCAAGCACCCGTCTCCAATGCAGGAGAGGATATCTCTGTGACTGATCTCTATGACAAAGGAGGTACCTATGTCATGCTCGATGCGGTAAGCTCTTTTGACAGTGATGGTGTACTGGTCGATTATCACTGGACAGAAGAGGGTAGTCTTTTGTCTGGCAAGGCAAAGGAGGTCAAGAGATTTGCCGTAGGGGAGCACACTATAATACTAGAAGTCACAGACAATGAGGGCAAAAAATCCACAGACAGTATCAAAATTACAGTGCGACCCAAAGGAAACTATGCACTCCGATTTAACAGTGACTCCAACAATGAATATGCTGTCATTAAAAATATTCAAGTGCCCGAAGAGAACCTAACCATAGAGATGTGGATAAAGCAAGAGGGCTCTACAGGTGATACGGATGCCTTGATCAATATGGGGGAAGATGGACAGCGACTCACCATCAAAAGCAGCGATGGCGGAGCATCATGGGGGATAGACAATTATACCCAGTCAAGGATTACTCTCGGCAGCTGGCATCATATAGCCTATATAGTAGAAGATAAGAAGCTTAAAGAAATTTATGTTGATGGTGTCTCGCAAAGCATAGTTGGGACTAAAAATATCAGAATGCCTAGCCCTATGTTTCAGATCGCAGCGTTCTTTCAAGATGATGACGAAGGCAGTGACATAAATTTCAATGGTGTCATAGATGAGCTTAGAATTTGGAATAGTACACGCACCCCTAGCCAGATCAATAGTAACAAAGACAAGGAGTTAACAGGCAGTGAAGCCGATCTCATTGGCTACTGGAATTTCAACGAAGGAAGTGGGGTCAAGCTTCTTGACTCGGCCGGTGGCAAAGACGGGGATCTTAAGAATATGGAGGCTAAAGATTGGGTAGTGGGAGCCCCTGTACAGTAGGCAGAAGTTCCCTAGCAGCCGATGCACCTTGTCCTGAGAGAACATCTATCTTCTCAAGACAAGCGCGAGACCCAACATTAATCAGCAGGCTCTCCGTGCAGCCTATCTTCGGCTGGTGCTTCTTGGATCGGCGTTTCCTGGATCTGCGTTCCTTCAGCAGCCTCTTCTTCACCTGTTTCTTCCTCGATCGGCTTTAGTGGCTTAGGTACCGCTTTTGCCATGATCTCTATGTAGACTTGCGTGGCGCCTGTAGCCTGTATGCTTTCCAGTGCCTTGAGGAGCTCTTTGTAGTTTATATCCTCTGCCTCTTCTGCTGTGGCACCTATCTTGCAGTCAAGATTCCAGTAGGTAGTCTCTGGGTCTGCCAGATCTTTTCTCTTTTCTCGTTTGGCGTATTTTCTGATGTCATGTTTGATGGCTTCGAGTACACGATCTGCATGCTTTTTTGGGTCGGTCAGTTGAAAAACTTTTTTCACTATGGTTTCCTTTTGGGAGACAATCGGGCTCGTCTGATCGAAGCGAAAATTCGCTCTTTTGCAGCCAATCGAGTATGCGCCCGGCAGTCTCCTAATATATTGCCTGTCAGTGTACCTGCTTTATCCTATTACCAAGCCAAATACAGATCAGCACCAAAGGCACCCGGTCCAAAAACCCCTTACAGTCCCAGATTACGCATAAAGTTCTCGGCAATATCTGCACTTTTGGTTTTGAAGTATGCCCCCCTCTCTGCTAGATAGACTCTATCTACAGCCTCGGCAAAGAGCTTGAGCCATTGCTCAAAAGCCTTTCTGCTTATACCTCTCATCCCAAAGTGGGGTGCCATAGGACGCCCCGTATACTTCTCGTCTCCCAAGGCTACAAAAGCCCAAAAATGACTGATGAGCACAAGATGCTCTTCCCACACATCGGAGGTGATATCAGATCCCAACTTTTCTACAAAAAACGGTCCCGCCAGGTCATCCTCCAGCACCATAGGGTAAAATGTCCTCACCATTCTTTCTATGCTTTTCTCGCTTATCGTGTCTTCTAGTTTTTCTTTCATTGTTTGCCTTTCTTTAGGGGATGATTATAGCTTAATCTTACAGCATTTACTAAGCGTAGAAAAAAGAAGTGTATAATCCGGCATACACAAGGAACCTACATGAGCATTACGACACAGAACCCTGAAACACCTACCCACATCAAGACACTGGATGAGCTAGCATCATTTGCAGACTACTCACTGATGGATACACTTAACTGTGACC
>JALWVW010000379.1 GCA_027079365.1 Campylobacteraceae bacterium
CTACTCTACCCCTGGGTACTATTGGGACTTCCCCTCTTTTGGCTTTGCGAAAAGTACTGCTCGGCTCGTGTTCCCCAGATCTATTTCCCCAATTTCACCATGCTTCTCAGTGCCACAGGCAACGGAATAGATATCGCCAGACTGCTACGCTATACTATCGCAGGACTCATGCTTCTGGCACTCTCTGCTCCTGTACAGCAGCATACACTAACCCAAGAGCATGGCGTAGGCTATGATATATCTCTACTACTGGATGCAAGTAACAGCATGGAAGAGGACAAGCGTTTTGAAACAGCCAAGACGATCATTTCCCGCTTTGTCAAAAGTCGCCAGGGCGACCGCCTGGCACTGAGTGTCTTTGCTGATTATGCCTATCTCAGTGTTCCACTTACCTCACATACCAATGCACTCAATACCGTACTGAAGCATCTGCATACAGGCGCAGCAGGCAATCGCCAAACCGCGCTGTATGAAGCGCTCTATCTAGGCTCCAGGGTCTTCGGGGAAGATAGCCACCGCCAGAAGATCGCCATCCTTCTGACCGACGGACTCAATACCGTCAAAAGTGTCCCGCTACATATCGCACTGGCTGAAGCCAAAAAGCAACATCTCAAAGTCTATGCTATCGGTATCGGGGATGACTACCGCAAGTCTATTCTCCAGCGCATTGCCAAAGAGACTGGGGGGAGGTTCTATAGTGCAGGCGATCCTAAGGCACTGCAGTCAATCTATCAGGAGATCAATCAGCTGGAGAAACGACAGTTTAGCACAGAGTCCATTGCACTAAACACTCCATTCTTTCGTTACCCACTTTTACTCGCACTTCTACTGACACTCCCCTATCTTCTCCTGCGCTATCGGCAGGGAACGCTAGACAGCAGAGCCTATGGCATGCTGGCACTCATGCTGGTCGCACTGTATGGTCCCTACACCGCCGGAGAGAAGCTGCAGCTATCTTCTCCTGAGCAGAGCATCATGCTGGCACTGGATCTCTCCTATTCTATGGACTGCGAAGACAGCTATCCAAGTAGGTTGAAGATTGCCTACAACAGAGCCTCCACACTGATTGATCTGGCACCCGAGAGCAGGATAGGCATCACAGGCTTTGCCACACAGAGCTACCTCATTGCTCCTCCTACCCAGGATCATGCTAACCTCAAACAGCTTCTGCGACAGATGGATCTCAGCCATATACACAGAGAAGGCAGCCATCTCCTCTCTGCCATACAAAGTACGGGTATGCTACTCCGCACGCAAAAGACAAAAAAGCTGCTGCTCTTTACCGACGGTGGAGAGCAGCAGACGTTTGAAGCAGAGATCGCCTATGCCAAGGCGCAGCATATACAAATCAGTGTCTATGCCATAGGCACGCACAAGGGTGGTGTCATCAAACAGCAGCAACAACTTCGCAAAGATGCCACAGGCCATATCATCATCACCAGAGTCAACCCTGCTGTCGAAACGCTGGCCACAGAGACGGGAGGGATGTATGTGCGACACAGCAGTACCGATCACGCACTGCGCACACTCCTCAATACCCTACAGACAAAACAAGGCAAAGAAACACATGCTACAGAGACACGCTATCTCAAGCGTGAACTCTTCTATCTTCCGCTCTTTTTGGCGCTGCTTCTGCTCTCGCATATCCCTCTTGGCTTCAGGAGAAAAACATGAGAAAGCTCCTGATCAGTACCCTACTCATGCTCTCACTGAGCAGCATAGCATGGAGTAGCCCTTTGGAGCGCTGGCATCTCTGGCTGGCACAGCACTATGCACAACAGCAACAGTACGCTAAAGCTCGCGCCCAGTATGAAAAGATAGAGAATCCCTCGGATAGGGTGCGCTACAACCTGGGAAATCTTCTCTACCGTGAAAAAAAGTATACCGAGGCAATCTCACAGTATATGCAGATCCAGGCACCTGCGCTTATGCACCAGAGGTATCACAACATCGGCAACTGCCTCGTAGCACTGGGTGAGACATCCTCTGCTACCAGGTTTTATCGCAATGCCCTGAAATTTTCCAAACATCCTGATACCCTCTTCAATCTCACACTTGTCCAAAGGCAACTCATGCAGGAAGAAGAAGAGGCGAAAAAGAGGGAGCTTAAAGAGTCCAATGAGACACGCCAGTTTCGTGACGGCAGCAATCTCATCGATCGCTACAAAGAAGATAATGGCACCGCAGATCTCAAAGATGCCAAGACTCCCAGTGAGATCATCAAAAAGATCAATTCCGTCAGTGCTCTACAGGAGGGTGAAGGGGGGAAAATAGAAACACCTGCAACCACCACAGAAGAGAACAGCAGCAAAAAGAGTATCAAGCAAGAGAGCGACAGATACGAAGCACAGCAATGGAAGTATTTTTTCAAAAAAAGAACCCTCAAGACCCTACTCATACCCCTAGAAACCAAAGGCATCTCCCATGACAAAAATCCTTATTAGCCTCCTGTTTGGCACGATACTCGGCATGGCACAAAGCCACTACATGCTGACCCTCTCCAAAGATAAAGTCTATGTCGGTGAACCCCTCACTGCAACCTTGGCACTAGAAAGCAACAGCTCTGAAGTCATCACCAAGATGCGCTTTCCCCCCTTTAAACCAAAAGGATACAAGGTAGTAGCTCTGTCAAAGACAAATGACACAGAAAGCTCTAGGCACTACCTGCTCATCCCTCATCTCACAGGCTCCCATACGCTCCCTTCCCAGCGCATAGAGATTGCACACAAAGATCCCACTACCTACCGCAATATCTGGCAGACACTCCAGAGCCCGCCAGTCACGCTCACCGTACTGCCGCTGCCTACAGGTATCGACACAGTAGGTAACTTCACCCTCACAAGCACGATCGACCACCCACAGGTGCAAGCCAACACACCACTCAACCTTACCATTACTATTGAGGGCGCAGGCTCTTTGGAGACAGCAAAACCTTTACAGCTTGGCCTTAGGGATGCTTTGGTGTTTGGCAGCAGTGCACCCGTCACGAGCCAGATCATCGAAGGAGCATATCACAGCACCCTGACACAGACTTTTTCCATCGTAGCGGAGAAGGACTTCACACTGCCGCCTCTGACATGGAGATATCTCAATACCGAGACGGGGCTTACCGAGACACTTGCTACACCCACTTATCACATACGGGTCAAAGCAAAGCCGCAAATCAAACAGGTAAGCATCAAGGCTGCGCTGCTTCTCTTAGGTATAGTGATCGGGGGTCTGCTCACCCTAGTTGTATTGAAATGGCGCACGAGGAGAAAAAAACCACCCTCTGATCTCACCAAACAGATCCGAAAAGCCCGATCCGATACCACACTTTATACCCTACTTTTGCCCTACGCAGACAATGACGAAATAGCAGAAATTCTCAAAAAACTCGAAGAGAACATAGCACAAAAAGCAGGGCACGCCATAGACCGTTCATACATAGCTTCACTATTGGTGTAGCTCAGAGCCACCTTTCCGTCTCAGGTAGATATGGAAAAATTGATGGGGTCGGGTGTCAAATATTAAATAGATAACTCCCGAAGCAAGACCAAAAACTGCTCCCCATACCGCTCGTATTTGACCTCTCCAATACCATGCACTTCTAGCATCGCTTCTTTGCTCTGTGGTAGCTTTACACTCATGTCTTTGAGTGTCTTATCTGAGAAAATGATGTAGGGAGGCACTCCCTGTGCTTGTGCCATCTCTGTTCTGAGCAGACGAAGTTTCTCGAAGCGTTCTGTATCGTAATCCGCAGAGAAGTCCTCCTTTTTCTTGACCGTTTTTCGTATACTAAGTCGCTCCTCTTTGAGATCTACCTTTTTCGACCCCTTGAGTATCTCTGTCCCCGATGGGGTGAGACAGTAGACTTTGAACTCGCCTATCGTCACTGCACCCAGCTCCAGCAGCCTGTCGCCGATCGTCAGCCACTGCGCCTTGGAGTAGGTCTCTCCGATCCCATAGACAGAGAGGGCATCATGCCCATTCTCCAGTATCCGCTGCTCTCTGCTGCCACGCAGGACATCGATCACATAGTGCAGTCCGAAGCGTTGCTGTGTGCGATAGATGGCAGAGAGGAGCTTGCGCGCAGCATCGGTGATATCGATCTTGCTACTCTCTGGCATACTACAGTTATCGCAGCGTGTGCCGCAGGCCTCGATACGGTCATCAAAATAGCTGGCAATAGCCTGATGTCTGCACGCCTCACTATTGGCGAAGCGCACCATCTGCTCTAGCTTGTTATAGGCATGTGCTTTGTACGGGCTCTCAGGCAGATCATCTATGAAAGACTTCTGCTGCACAATATCTGCTGCAGAGAAGAGCAGCAGCGTCTCAGCCTCCAGTCCGTCACGCCCTGCCCTACCGATCTCCTGATAGAAATTCTCCAGCGTCTTGGGTAGGGTCATATGCACGACAAAGCGAATATTACTCTTGTCTATCCCCATCCCAAACGCGATCGTCGCCACCACGATCTGCACCCTGTCAGCCACAAAGTCTGCGAAAGTACTGTTCTTCTCCTCTGTTGGAAGTCCTGCATGGTAGGCTCTGGCCTCCACCCCTCTGCTCCGCAGATACCCAGCGATCGCCTCGGTGGATTTGCGGGAAAGTGTATAAATGATACCCGACTCCCCCTCATGCGCCCCCAGAAAAGACATCAGCTGTGCTCTACCATCTTTGATACGATGCTGCACACCGATCATAAGATTTTCCCGAAAGAGGCTGCCGCGTACGCGTTTGGGCGTCTCCAACTGCAGCTGCGAGGCGATATCCTGCTCCACAGCGTGGGTCGCGGTCGCTGTGAACGCAGCGATCGGTGTCGTAGCAAAAGTCTCTTTGAGTAGTGAAAGCTTACGATAGTCCTCTCTAAACTCATGCCCCCACTCACTCACACAGTGTGCCTCATCCACGACAAAGAAGTTGAGTGGTAGTTCATGCAGCAAATTGAAAAAATAGCTATTTTTCAGTCGCTCCGGTGCCACATAGAGCAGTTTGATCTCTCCCGCACGCAGCTGCTGCTCTATCTCTCTACTCTCCTCCATATCCTGCATCGAGCTCAGCATGGCCGCAGCGATGCCGTTGGCCCGAAGTGCCACGACCTGATCATGCATCAACGCCAACAGTGGCGAGATCACCACCGTCACCCCCTCCATCAGCAAGGTTGGCAACTGGTAGCAAAGCGACTTGCCACCCCCCGTAGGCAGGATCATCAACACATCCTCTCCTGCCACGATCGCATCCACGACTTCCTCCTGCAGAGGACGAAAACTGCTATGCCCAAAATAGTTCTGTAGTATCTCTTGTTTTTTCATACTCGGAGTATAGCCAAAAGAGCTGGGTGTAGGGAGGGATATGTCAAATTGTCATATTTTTCTCAGCGGTAGATACCATTGGCAGGCCTATAGCGCATCTAAAAATATGCTGCTGCAATTTCAAGGAGAACAAAACGAGGCAAGCTATACGAAAATCTGTTTTCCTAGCTATGAAACTGTAGCATCAACTGTTTGGATATTCCAGGTTTAATCAATACCACGATACTAAGGCTTCTTTACCTTTGAAAGTGAAAGTGCATCTCCAAGTACTTCAGCCATAATGTTGTTAAAGAGAATACTGTTTTCAATAGCATGTGTAACGGTGGCATTGCTCTCTTGACTGAAAGTACCGCAACTTGCTTCATAGCTTTTTTTCAATGCATCATACATAGAGGGATACTGGGTATTACTCATCCGTGTTTTGGTTTGCTGATTGATCGCCTGAAGCTCTTTTGTCGCTTTGGTTTTCGCTTTTATATCTGTGGCCGTCTGTATCACTTTTCTAAGCTCCATGATCTTCTTGCGATTGCTCTCCGTACCTCTTGTCATCAGCGCCATATTTTTAGTCAGTTTCAAACAATTCGCAGTATGCTGCAATGCCATGTCATCTTTCAATCTAATGTCAGCCAAAGCAGTAAAAAGATCCATACTACGAACCATCGCATCATTGGTACCGACAATATAGACATCACCACTTTGGGGATTGATTGTCATATAGGATTCAAAACCAAAAGTCTGCCCTCCATGCCCATAAAATCCTTCGATCTTCACCAGACCATAGCCATAGTAAAGATTGGCTACCGTTGGATACTGCTGTTGGAAGCCCTCATTCAACTGTATCTTGAGTGTTTTAGGTTTTTGGTAGAGTTCTCCCCTGCCCCAGGCTTTGATAAATCTTGCAAGATCCTCAAGATTGGAGATGATCTCTCCAGCACTGTCAGCCAGTGAAGGTGGCATGGCTGTCGGTTTCATAGTCACGTATCCCATGGGCATTTTATCACGCTCTTTCTGTGGTATACGCGTCCCAAAATAGGTATGCACCATCCCGGCCTTCTCCATGATATGCTGTCGTATATAGTCATGCCAGTTTATGCCACTGACTCTGCTGATAATATCTCCCAAAATCACATAACCAGTGTTGCAATACTGGAACTTCTCTCCGGGTTTAAAATTGGCATCACCAAAATCTGCAGACAGGTGAATAATATCTGCAAAAGTATAGTGTCTTCCTTTCCCACTAAAGATATTGATGGCTTTCTCATCTCCTCCATACACATTCAAGTAGTCAACAAAACCGCTACGATGACGTAAGAGCATACCCACGGTTACCTCATTCCAGTAATTCTTCCCTTTATACTGAGCCAATTTTGTGATTTCGCCCTTTGTATAGAAGGTATTGAGCTTGGTATCAAGAGAGAGCTTCCCCTGCTCTATCAGCTGAAAAATGGCCACACCTGTAAAGACCTTACTGGCACTGCCTATTTCAAAAAGCTGATCCACTGCGACAGGGATCTTTTTCTCTCTGTCTGCCAGCCCTGCTGCAGCTTTATACTGTTTGCCATTTTTTTCAACTAAGAGCCAAATACCGGTATCTTTATTGGCATGAGAATATGTCTCTGCTGCCCTCTCTACCTCTTGTCTCAATGCAATTTCCGGATTCACAACCGTTTGGGTCTTTGCCAATAAAGGAACAACTCCTATCAAAAGAGTCAACAACAAACCTATGTTACTTCTATTTTTCACAGCTTCTCCTTCTTCGGTTTCCGTTCACTAATGATCAAATCTCCCTCAAATATCTTCTTGGCTGTCTCCCTGATCTCCTCTGCACTAACAGAGTCAACCTCCCTTTCGATCCCAAGATAGGCTTCCAGAGGGGTTCCAAACTTCTCGGAGAGCTGTAACATACTGAGCCAGTAACCATTTTGCTGCTTCATCTGTGCAAATACTACTTCAAACTCCTTTTTCATCTCAGTAACCTCTTGCTGGGTTGGCCCCTCTTTCACAAATGCGCCAATACTTTTCTGAACTGCTTCGACGAGCTCATCACCACGCTTCGGGTCGGCAGCAAAGTCAATATTGCACACTACGGTATCTTGCAGTTCCCGTATCTGGTTACATGAGACACCGATACCATATGTGCCGGACTTCTCCTCACGTATCTGCTTACGCAGCCGTATGGTCAGGATACTCTGTAGCGCGTTGAACACGGCTGCGTTATGCATTGAGTATGGAATTTTTGTACGGTACTTCAAAGTGATATTGGCAATATTGCTACTGTTGAATGCCCGAACAATCTGCTGTAACCCTTTTCTATAGGGCTTGGGAGTCGGATTATAATGCTCCGTTCTCTCACTTACCGGAAGATTTCCCAAATAACAGCTTATCAGCTCTTCTACTTTCTCTGCTGTCGTATCTCCCACGATGATAAAGTGAAAATGGTTCATATCAGAAAACTTCTTTTTGAAGAGCATAAGCATCTTTTGCGTATCCAGTTTTTCGATACTTTCATTATTGTCGAAAAGAATACGCGGATTGTTTTTGTAGTAAAACTTCGAAAACGCCTTCTCGAAACGGTATCCAGGATCACGCTCCCTTTCAACAAGCTGTGAGCGCAGTCTGTTCCTCAGCTGTCTTGCGACATTGACATCTAACTTTGGCTCAACAATCTGGAGATAGATCAGATGCATCAGTGTCTCAAGATCCGCACTGCTGCTACCACCGCTAATCGTTTCGTAAAAACGCCCAACAGCAAAGTCATAAGAGAGCTCTTTGCCTGCGAGATAGGCTTCCATTTCATCATTTTTCATCTCTCCAGGTATAGAAGCAACCACCCATCTGGCTGATTTATACAGGTCGTCAAGATCCTCAAGAGGTGCAATGGAGTAACCACCGGGGCTTACAGCAGAGAGAAGCACCTCATTCTTCTTCAAATCTGTCGGTTTAAAATCCACTGTGACATTATTCTCTAGCGTGTAATAGTAGATACCATGCTCTTTGTCAAACTTTTTTTCTGTGATTTTTGCACATTTTGAAGGGCGTGGTGACAGGGTTACTATTCTTTTGCTGTTTTTGGCTTTGACCTTGGCAGATTTTTTGGCCTCTACTATCAGTTTCTCGGATTCTTCTTTAGAAATATTCTTTCCGCCGCTCCCCATAAAGACGATCACCCTGTCCTTGTTAGCCACTATCTCCCTGTATCGTCGATTGACCTCATGAAGCGTAATCTCCCCGAGCAGTTTCTTGGACATGGCGTAGCCATACGCTTCATCCACAAAAACTGCACCACTGAGCAGTGTATTCACAATGCCTGACGCAATAGGTACAGAAAAAATACTGTCGCGCTCTTTATGATTATTCTCATTCGTTGCCAATAACTGCTCTCTGGCAGTCTTAAACGCCAGTGCATCAAAACCAAAGTTGGCATAGTAGTAGATGATACGATTGAGCTCTACAAAGGCTGTCTCTTTCTCTTTGGCAGTAAAATCAGCATGAAAAACACTCGCTTTGCGTAATGAGCTGATCCAATCCTCCCGCATGGACAGTCCGAGCAGTTTCGTCTGAGGGTCAAGCAGGTGTCTGCCGGCATTGTAATTAAACATCAATCGCACCATCCAATCAATGATCTGCGCTTTTCTCTCCTGCGTTGTCACGGCGCCAGACTGTCGTTGCAAATGATAGATATCGACACTGTTGGAACCAAGTTCCTGATCTGTCACATTGGCAACCCGCGTGGTATTGTTATCGGGGATGAGTCTACTTGCAGGGCTTGCATGGTTTTTATTTTTCAGGTCAGAGAAAGTCTGTCTGATCTTGCTTTCTATCGCTTTAGGGCTGACATCTCCTACAACGACCAGCGCCATTCGCTCTGGTCGGTACCATTTTTGATAAAAATCAATCGCTCTTTGGACAGGTGCATACCTGAGCACCTCTTCCTTGCCTATGACATCCCTCTGGGTATATTTGCTTTTTCCGTATATCAGTGGTAAAAACTGAAGCAGCATCCGATAGTAGGGTGTATTGCGAAGCCGCTTCTCTTCGAGTACCACACCCCGCTCCTTGTCAAACTCTTTTGGATCAAATACCAGCCCGTCCGCCCAGTCATGTAAAATCAAAAAGGCTTTGTCCACATTGGAGATATTCACAGGTACGCTCAGTTTGTAAAGCGTACGCTCATAGTTGGTATTGGCATTCAGGTCGCCACCAAAACGCAGACCAATAGACTCAAGGTAGCTGACCAGCGCATTCTTTTTGAAATGTTTGGTACCGTTAAATGCCATATGCTCTGTAAAATGCGCCAGCCCACGCTGCCCGTCCTCCTCGTCAAGAGAGCCTGCCTTGACCATGAGACGAAACTCTGCCATCTTTGCAGGTTTTTCATTATGCATGATCATATACCTCAGACCATTGGGAAGCACACCAGACACCAGACGCTTGTCCATCGGCATCACTTCAGCAAAGCCGACAGTCAAAAAAAGTATACAGAGTAAAAGTAATCGTCGCACCAAATCAACCTTAATATGGGAATGTAGCATTATTATAGCAGAGTTTCTTTGCTCTAAGCCTCCCTGCCGTGATTACTCTCTCTTTGGTTGAGCAGAAGTATGGATGGATTAACCCGGTCATATCGAACGGTTCTGTTGTGGCGCTCAATATAGGTATTCTTTTGTGGTTTTCCGGATGGATTTTAGCC
>JALWVW010000380.1 GCA_027079365.1 Campylobacteraceae bacterium
GTACCAAAAGAGGAGTCGACAGAGCTGGGATGTACCATCTTCAGTATATCTCTCAGGCTGATATCCACACAAAGGATCGCCAGCAGATTGTCCTCAGTATCATACAAAGGGAAGGCCGCTGTGACCACCAATGCATTGGTGAGCAACGAGGGGTAGGGATCGGTCAGTTTGCAACGGTGCTCTCTCAATGTTTTATAGTAGTAGGCACGGTCACTGCGATCTTCACCTTTTCCAAAGCCGTGTAGCTTGGGGTTGATAGAAATATTGTCGATGATCTGCATGCCGTTAGCATCAATAGCATACACCACTTCACTGTTTGGCAAAGCCTCCTGAAGCTTATGTGTACTTGCAAGGATCGTCTCCAGGATATTGTCACTGACATGGTGCGAGATATTACGCCCCATGATATAGCAGAGGTACGCCCTGGCTTTGGTGCGCACCTCTGCATATTCCTGTATCTCTTTGACTGTCATAGTATAGTACTCCTTAGAGCCATTGCAGCAGATCACTGCTCAGGCGTTTGATGATCTGGTTGGTGGCCTCAGCATAACCTTTGGCATTGGTGGTACGCGTAGGCTCACGGTAAGAGAATCTCCTGCTCTTGAGCAGCCTTCCTGTATCTACGCTGATCAGTGTAAACTGGATCGAAACAACGGCATATGAGTGCCTGCCCCGTACATGGTGTGAAAAATCAAAAATACTGCTCTCAAGCCTGTAGTTTTCACGCAAAGAGGAGGTATAGGGCAGTACAGCCCTGAACATCCCGCTCTGCGAAATCGTATCCATCAATACTCCCTGGAGCAGTCGCCCCACTGCATTGGCCCACTGACTGTTCTGATAGCTGCCCTGGTCACTGTCGGCATAAGAGTAGTACATCCTATATCCGGCTTTATTGACAATACTTCTGGGGTAGGCCAGTTTCAGTGTTTTGCTTCTGTACTTCACGGACCGCATACTGTGAGACGGTGCATGCAGCGTGTAGATCTCCATCGGTACCTGCTTTCCAGCGCAGCCACCCATAAACAGTACGAACAAAGATACCAATATCTTCAGCTTCATTCTCCCGGCCCCCTTCTTGCTTTTCTTGATTTGAAGATCAGATCATTGGGGCTTCGCTGTATCTGCCGCGTCAATGCACTGATCTGATTGCCCATGATCTCTATATCTACCAGCACCGGCTCAAAGATCTTTTTGAGGTTGTAATCGCCACGCCTAAGTGTTCTTTCTACCCGCAGGGTTACCCTGTTGAAATTTTTGACCGTTTTCATCAGTTTTGCCAGTACCGGCTTGCCCTCATCTTTGATCGCTTCCAGACTGTTATTGGCGCGCTTTATACCTTTAGAAACATCTACACTCAAGCGTTGAAACTCCCCTGTAAGTGTCTTCATGGAGCTGCGAAATGCAGCTACTGTAGCGTTGACCTCATCCAGTGCTCCCATTGTTTTAATCTCCAGTGCTTCTCCATGTGATGTGATGCGCTCTAGATTCTCCAGCATTTTGTTGAACTTTTCTATATTGCTATCCGATAGAAGCTTCTGGCTCTGCTCCACCAGACTGGTAATTTTCTCGGAAAGATTTCCGATACCTTTCTGTGCCACACTCATCCATGAAGGTGCTGTGGGAATCACAGGTATGAACTTCTCTGTCGGATGGAGGGTTCTGGCGCTGTTCGTGCCACCATCAATCTCTATGGATTTCAGTCCAGTTAGTCCGGTGATCTGCACGAAAGCTACCATATCTTCTTTGACAGGAACCCCTCGCCTAATCTTGAGGAGAATCTCTATCCTGCCTACATCCTTTGGGTCGATACGGATATCGCCCACTCTGCCGATATCTACACCATGCAGTCTGACAACCGAATCTTTGGAGAGACCGGAGACAGATTCGCTGGTCACGATCTTGTAACTATCAAACTCACGATAAGCCCCATACTTCCCCAACCACAGAGCAAACCATATCAGTCCCGCACCCAAAAGCAGTACAAAAAGACCCACAATCATATAGTTAGCCCTGCTATACATCTACTGCTCCTCCTGCTTCAAGTTTATTCAAATATTTCTCTTTAGCGTACTCATTTTTAAAAAACGCTTCCACAAAGGGATGTTGTGATTGTAGCACATTTTCCAATGAACCCTCTGCTGCTACCCGCTTGTCTGCCAAGATTGCCATCCTGTCTACAATCCCAAAGATTGAATCCAGATCATGTGTAATCATCACTACTGTGATCCCCAGCAGGTCTCTCAACTCTACGATCAAACGGTCAAAGCTCCTCGAACCGATAGGATCCAGTCCCGAAGTAGGTTCATCCAAAAAAAGCAGTTTGGGCTCCATAGCCAAGGCTCTTGCCAATGCTGCACGCTTCACCATACCGCCACTGAGCTCAGAGGGATAGAGTCCTCCCACATAGGGGTCAAGTCCCACCAGTGCCAGTTTGGATTGCACCAGCATTTGACGCATCTGTCTGGAGAGGCGGGTATACTCTTTGAGCTGTACCTCGATATTTTCTGCGATGGTCATAGAGGAGAAAAGTGCACCGAACTGGAACAGTACTCCCCATGCCCTTCTCAATGCCTGGGCTTGCCGAAAACTAATCTGCATCAAGCTCCTGCCAAGGACTGTCACTTCTCCTGCATCAGGTCTGAGTAACATGATCATCTCTTTCATCAATACCGATTTTCCAGAACCGCTGCCGCCCAGGATTGCATAGATCTCTCCCTTTTCAATATGCAGTGACACCCCATCATGTACAAGATGTGTCCCAAAACGCGTGACGATATCTTTCATCTCGATCACACTCATACACCAAACTCCGTATAGATCACTGAGAAGAGTGCATCGCAGGCGATCACCAGAAAGATCGCATTGACCACCGAAGCGGTGGTTTGAAGTCCGATACTTTCTGTGTTGTCAGAGACCTGAAAGCCGCGAAAACATCCGATCGTAGCAATGATAAAGGCAAAAAACGGTGCCTTAAGCAAGCCAAGTAGATAGTGCTTGACCTGCA
>JALWVW010000381.1 GCA_027079365.1 Campylobacteraceae bacterium
TAAACCAGAGATCTCCACTGCTCACTGCCAGAATAGAGCCAAAGAGATAGCTCATAAGATCGACATTGTATCCAGGAGTCAGATCTATCAAGATCACTCCAATTGCCATCCCCACTGCCCAGATCAGCCCAATAAAAGTATCCACACGGTTACGATCATGCAGGGTCAGATAAGCGATCAGCAGTGCGGCAGCCACCGCGAACAGAGAGGCACCCACAAAGATCGGGAACCCTAGAAAAACTGCCAGACCAATCCCTCCGTACGAGGCATGCGCCATGCCTCCTGCCAAAAAAACCATCCGGTTGACCACGATCAGAGAGCCAATGATACCTGCAGCCAGACTGACCAGTATTCCTGCGATCAATGCATGCTGCACAAAGGTATAAGAGAGTGCCTCGATCATGGCTTCACTCCTCTGCCATACCTAGGTTTGGAGGCTACAAACTTGGCTGGATTCTTAGGTCCTGAATCTGTCGAAACGCATGCCTCATTACCCAACATCTGAAGCAACTCAATTTCGCAGAAATGTCCCTCATCTCCATGTGCATGAAAGACCCCGGAACCATCACTAATGTCATGATAGGAGAGTCGTCGGTTGATATGGGCTGCCTTGGTGGCATACCCCAGGATGACAGAGATATCATGGCTGACCACGATGACCGTCATGGTCTGGTTAAGTTTCTTGAGGAGTTCATAGATCTCTTTCTGCCCTTGGATATCGATACTGGCTGTAGGCTCATCCAGCAAGAGGATCTGCGGATGAGCACAGAGCGCTCTAGCGATCATCACCCGCTGCCGCTGCCCACCGGAGAGATCCCCGATCTTGCGGTCTGCATAGGCAGTCATCCCTACCTCAGCCAATGCCCCCATCGCACAAGCTTGCTCCTCCTCACCATAGCCCCAAAGCGGTCGCTTCCCTCCTACATGACCCATGAGTACCACTTCAATCACTTTGATGGGAAAGTCAGTATTGACATTGGTATTTTGGGGGACATAGCCGATAAGAGAGAGTGCTTTTGAGGGAGGCTTTCCATAGATCTCTACGCGTCCCGACTTGGGCTTGAGAAGTCCAAGCATGAGTTTGAGCAGGGTAGATTTACCCCCACCATTGGGGCCGATGATAGCCAGAAAATCTCTCTCCTCTACAGTAAGATTGATCTCTTCCAATATCATATCGCTCTCATACGCAAAGCTAAGTTCTGTGATCTCTATGACTTTTTTCATACCCGAATGATAGCGAAATAACCGTTATGTCGGATTAATGGCACTATGTTATAATCTTAACAAATCATCAATTCCAGGATACCAATGAAAAAAATAGTTTTCATACTACTGATGCTCCCCTATCTTCTCTTTGCACGCATCGACTACAGCACATACCCCCAAGCCAAAGCCTTCGTCAACAAGATGCACAAGCGATACAAGTTTGACACACGCTACCTCTATGGACTTCTCAAAAAAGCCAAACACCAGCCAGAAACATTAGATAGATACAGCGGCAAGCACAAGGTGGGTGCCACAGACTACAGCTGGCACCGATACAAATCCAAGATCCTCATTCCTGAGAGCATTGCACTGGGGCGAAAATTTATGCAACGCAACAAGAAATGGCTCAAAAAGGCATCCCGCAAGTATGGCATCTCTCCTGCGATCATCGCCGCCTTTATCCGTGTAGAGAGCAAGTTTGGCATGTACGGGAGCGAATACAATGTCTGGGACAGTCTGGTGACACTGGCGTTCAATCGCAACCGTAAGCAGAAGTTCTTTCGTGGTGAGCTTGAGAAATCCCTCATCCTCGCACGCAGAGAACATCTGAATGTGCGCGAGTTGCGCGGCTCTTTTGCCGGAGCGATGGGCTGCGTGCAGCAGGTGCCTTCGATGTATCTGAGGCATGGTACCGATCTGGACGGAGATGGAAGACGCAATCCCAACTCGATGGCTGACTGTATCGGTTCGATCGCCTCATTTCTACATAAGCAAAAATGGAACAACCAACTCCCTGCCGTAGTCAGAGCCAGCTATCCAGGCAAGCGGTTCAGAGGACTGCGTACAGGCTACCGTAGCAGATACAGCATGAAGACTATCCGAGCCCATGGCGTCAGACCCAGAACACCCTTCCCCTACTCTCAAGCCTATCTGGTCAAAGTCCGAGACACCCACTACGATGAACTCTATCTAGGCACACGAAACTACCGCATCATCACCCGATACAACGCCTCCTCACGCTATGCTGTAACCATTGCCCTGTATGCCGAAGCGATGGAGCGAGAGTGGAGAAGTATCAAGTAAGCTCCATGCATCTATGCTATAATACCCCATGTTTAGCACGATCATCAAATATTTTCTGATACTGGCAACACTGCTCTATGGTGGATTTTTTCTTTATACCTTAAACTCTCCCTACACCATAGAGAAGCATGCACGCACTTTCATCAAAGAAAAAATTGCTGAAAAAACCCATGAAAAAATAGACAATATCGGTGCCAAATACAAAGAGAATAAGCTCGTAAAAATATCAGCCAAGATCTTCAAACAAAAATCCCAGAAACTCAAGCAGTACAAGGAAGCGCTAAAGAACAAAGTCAACGAAAAGCTCGCAGCAGTCATGGCAAAGATGAAAGATCTTGACTGCGAATGCCGCAAAAAGTATGCCAAATATTACAAAAATATTTTTACTGCCAAGATCGCATCACTCTCCTCCGCCACCAAAAAGCTAGAAGCCTTTATGACTAGCAAATATATGTTTGTTGTTGAAAATCTTATTCATGATTTTAGGATCTTTTTAGGGAGTAGTTTCTTTGTATTGCTCATCATGCTCATACTACTTTTTGTAAAGCCCTTAGCCAAAATGCAGATCAGCTTAGTCGCTTCTTTGATGCTAGTCTCAACCCTGCTGACCAGCTACCTCTACCTCTTTAAGCAAAACTGGTTCTATACTGTACTCTACAGTGACTACTGGGGATTTTGGTACCTCTTCTATGTCGGTGCTATATTCCTGCTTCTTTGTGATATACTCTTCAACAAGGCACGTATCACTACAGAAATTGTCAATGCCGCGCTCAATGCCCTTGGCTCTGCTTTTTCTGCAGTACCCTGTTAGCTATACCTCTTCTGACTTCCCCAAAAATTGCTTATGCACCAAGTCCCTACTTCTCTCTTTGCTCAAGTCTTCTCTTGACCCTGTCTCTGTTTTCTTTTAGTGTCTTGACATCAGGGTGTGCCTCTCCCAATATTTTTTTTGCTCCGATATATGCCTTTTCCAGATAGCCAAGCGCGGCTGTAAATTTGCCTTGATCTTCATAGCATGTTCCTATATTGTTGTAGAAGATCGCTGTATACAAGGCGTCCTCTCCTAGTACTTTCTTGACTATCTTTAATGCTTTCTGATAATACACTATCGCTTTGTCAAAATTTTCCAATGCGCTGTATGCAGCAGCGATATTGTTGTATGTTTTTGCCATCTCAGTGCTATCTCTTTCCTTGAATCGTATAGATTTGAGATAGTAGGAGATGGCTTCGGTATAATTATTATCCTCATCATAGGATAAACCCAGATTATTGTACGCTGTCGAGAGTAGAGAGAGGTCTTCCTTGCTCTTTTCCAGTATCCCTACAGCCTTTTTATTCCATGCAAAAGAGCGGTTTATATCCTCCGAGAGTCTGGCATTTTCTCCAAGTCCGGTATAGACATTCGCCACCTGTGCACCTCTGTCTCCTTCTTGGACCTTGTAGATACGCAGTGCCTCTCTATAGGAACTCTCTGCCTCTTTGTATCTTGCAACGGCACGGTAACTCTTTGCCAAATCTCTGTAGCTAAGTGCCAGCGATGTGCTCCCTGGGGAGATTGCCCTCTTCGCCGCTATGGCCTTTTTCTGATAGGCTATGGCTTTTTCATATTGATCCATTCCGTCATAGGCATTGGCTATATTGTGATAAATAGTGCCCGTGAGTTTTAGACAGTAGTCTTCATCGGTCAGGTCAAGTGCCTGCAGGTACTGTTCGATGGCCTTTTGCCAGTCATCTCTATAGTAAAACTTCAATCCTTTATCGTTGAGAAGGCTTGCCCTTTTTCTGTCCAGACTGAACATATTCATTATTTTGCTAACAATGCCTTGATCACAACTAATCGTGGAATGCTCTTGGGCAGACAGGCTCTGCAATACAACAAAAGCCATAGCTACTATCAGTTTTTTTATAGGCATACTATTTCTCCCTTTTGTCTAGTCTGCTTTTAGATGTCTCGTGATCCACATCAGCACGAGAAGTACGGTCAGCAGTAGACCAGTCCCCATCAACAAGGCGTAGTCTTCCATCTGTAACAACGAGTAGAGGATCGCATAGAGTGCCAGCAGCAGAGCAAAGATCATGCTCGCATGTCGTTTGCTCCTACTGGAAAACCAGGTATAGAGGCTGATGGAGACGATAGTGATCGCCGATGCCACCATATACGCTGAGAGAAAAGCAATATGCTCAGAGAGTGAGAGAAGTACCAAAAAGAAGAGCCCCAAGGAGAATCCGATCAGTACATACTGTACATAGTGCAGCTTACTCTTCTGTGTGACTTCAAATATCAAAAAGGTCAAAAAGGTCAAAAGGATGAACAGCACACCATATTTGATCGAGCGGTTGACCAGTGAATAGAGCGCCACTGGCTCGTAGAGATCTACGCCTGTCAGCAGACTTCCCAAATTGTATGCATGGCTTTCATGGATCCATGTTTGAGGAAAGTTCCGTGCCAGAGAAGGGATTTCCCATGTTGCCTCAAACCCTCCTGCGCCGATCTGTCGCTTGGTAGGCAAGATTGCGCCTTGGAAGCTAGGATGCTCCCAGGAGGAGTTGACCATAATCTTGCTTTTTTCTCCAAAAGCTGAAAACCTGAGGTAGGAGCTTCCGTTTGCTTTGAGGGTGAAATGGAAAGGATAAACACTGGTCTTTCCATGGAGTGCCAAGGGTGCATGAAATCCAGATTTGATGCCTTTCAGTACGAGCTTGGTGCCAGGCTCAAAACTCACCTTCTGTGCAGCAAGAGAGAGTACGGATACCTCCTCTATCGCTTTGGGGTCACTCAGTCCCATGATCATATAGGCCTTTTGATAGTGTACTGTCTCCAGATGGTCAGTGAGCTTCGAGATATCAGGGAGGACAAAGTCCCCTTCCACGGCCACATCTGCACCATAGACCAGTGACTTGTATATCCCCCGATAGCGGTAGTGCTCCTGGAGTGCGATCTTGGTCTGGAGGTGCTTAGGGAGGACAATCATATTCCGCTCTTTGCGCACCACTTTGGTTGTCTGCTTCTCCTCCCCTTTGGCATTCTTACTGGTCTCGACCACATCATACTTCTCTGTGATCGGCACCACCAGCATTGGGCCAGTGATCTCTTGTGGGCTGCCCCACTGTGAAGCGATATTGTGTAGTACCTTATCATACAATCCGCTACGCTCGTCTACCACGGATCCTATCTTTCCTAGTGGTATCAACATCATCAAAGCGATCAACCCTATGATCACAAAGCGTACTGCAATGCTATTTTTAAAATCTATCTTTTTCATATTATTACTCCATACTGGTTTATTTTTTATGAGGATATCCTCTGTCTCTTCTCCCTCTACATGCAGCTGTCCTGCCTCAGTAGGGTTTTCCAAAGACTCCTCCTGGGTTTCTTCTAGCGCCTCGTCTTCATAGAACCTACTATAGAGCCATCGCCCGATAATAAAAAATCCCACAAGTGCCGAGACCAAAATAGCCAACAGAATGACAATAAAGACAAAACTTTCCATTTTTTTCCTTTTCTGGCCAACTTATTGGCCAAGAAGTATACCCGCATAGACTTTATCTGCGAAAACTTACATCTACCGGAAGGCACGATACCTGCGCTGTTTTTCATTCACCCCAATGCCTGATGCAAAGATCGCTTTTCTTAGATAGCGATACTGTGGAGTATCTTCTTCTGCGCAGTGAAACCAACCCCACCCCAACAAAATCAGCCACCAAATCCCACAAATCAAAAGTGCGAGAGGGGATGTAATATTGGCTACACTCTTCTAGGGTGGCAAAAACCAATACGATGACAGACCCCATGTAGGGGGTGATTGCCATCACACCAAATAAATGTAATTTGCGAAATCCCAAACCATAATTGAGCAAAAAGGCCATCATTCCATACAGCAATGCGTGACAGATTTTGTCACCATAAGGAATATGGCCTACTACACGAAAGGCAAAGTTGTAGTCGGCTGTATCTGCTAGAAATATAATGTAGCTTATGAAGATGAAGAATCCAAAGGGCCATAGCATTTTTCTATCCATAGTCATACCAGCTTCCTCATGATATGCTTGACGATGCGTTTATGAAATGGAGAGATGAGTGTCATATATACTTTTCCGAAAAAATTGTGATACTGCACTAATGTGCTTACGGTAACCCTGTCCTCTTGTTTCAGCACGGATACTGCGAAATCCAAATGTCGGTCTTTTTCTCCTGCAATGATCTCATTCTCGCCTATATGATATATCTCAAACATGCCCATACTGCTTCCCTCTAGCAGTATCGATGTGTCGTCAATGTCGGTCATAGCTACATCTGTTTTGAGCCCAACGAGAGATACCAGCTTGTTTCTTATCTTCATGAGATTTTTAATCCATTGCGGTGTGTCTGAAAATAACATCACATACGCTTTTTGGGCTGATAGCTCAGTATCAACACCTTGGATTGTAAAGGCATCTCCATAGTCCACTCGGTCGATATAGTCACCATAGCTGCTCCCTGTAGGAAGGGCTGTTTTGTGTATTCTTTTAGATGGCATCTTCAAAACCTTTTGTTTCTATATCTCATAAAACCATGCATCGTCGCCACTGACAGCGCCCCAAGTACCATAGCCAAAAATCCACTCGACCAATCAAAATAGTGCATATCCTGTGTTTTGATGTACTCCATCATATACATACTAAGCATGCCGGCAACACCACCGATGAGTATACTTTGCCAGAACTTTGGCTGGTAAATCTTGTGAAGCAGCATAGTCATTAGTGATGCTGAGATGAGTACAGGAAAGACAACGACATAGGCTATAAGAGAAAAGTAGAGTGGAGAAAGCAGCATCCCTAGGTCAAACCTTTCTCCCAATACTAAGGCGCCCAGCCCGTAAAGACCAAATAGCAACGCTGGCAGATAAGAGAGTATCAGCACCTGAACCCCAGGAAGATCAAAGCGATATACTATCCAAAAAGCGATCGCCACAGGCAATCCAAAGTAGAGTACTCCTCCCATCACTCAAACTCTCGCATCATACCCACGGCAAAGCGTGTATCGATCCGCGCACCCATCCGTTCGAACATTGCATAATAACCCAGTAGCGTACGGTCAAGAAAGATATACTCTTCATTGAGCTTATGGACTGTGTGGCGCTGTTTTTGCTGGACAGCGATGATTGCATCAAAGCCCCGTTTGGCGAAGTCGGCATCCCCTCCAAAATCATAATAATCCCCTCTAAATATCTCGATATAGAGCTGATCAAGTGGGCGGATCACCTCTCGGTAAAAAGAGAGCATCTCCTCCATAGGGGCTTCATCGATCATACGCATCTGTACATACTGATGTACGATCTCCTCTTCGTCAATCTGGTCAATCAAGGAGAGATGCAGGGTATTGAACTGCTGCAAAAACACCTCATCGATCCGCTTGACACAGCCAAAATCAATCATCCCCAGCTTTCTCTCTTTCATAAAAAGAAAGTTACCAGGGTTGGGGTCGGCATGGATCTGACGCAGGCGATAAAGTGAGACGAAAAAGCTATCAAAAATCAATTGCGCATAATGGTCTCTAAGCTCCTGTGGAGGCGCACTCTGCATAAATGTATCAAAGTGCATACCCTCCAAAAACTGCGTACTCAAAATCTTGGCAGTAGAGACAGATTCATATATTTTGGGGATCACGATATCTGCCATATCCAGATGCTCTCTGAAGTAGCGTGTGTTGTCTGCCTCACTCTCATAATTCACCTCTTCGCGGAGTCTGCCACTGATCTCGTCCATGAGATGATCGACATTTTGTCCCTTGGCAAAGCGTGTCAAAGCAAAACGCAGCATACCCATGTCCGCATCAATACTCTTGGCAATCCCAGGATACTGTACTTTGACTGCCAGCATCTGTCCCTCATAGCTAGCACGATGCACCTGTCCTAGACTTGCAGCGCCAAATGGTTCACTTTCAAATGTGTCAAATACCGCCTCCGGATTGGCTCCCAGTTCCTGGCGAATGATCTTGCGAATCAAGGCCCTATTGATAGGTGGCACCCTTGAAAATGACTGACTGATCTTCTCCAGATATGCTGGCGGAAGAAAAGGCATCCCCAGTGCAACCTGCTGGGCAATCTTGACAGAGACTCCCTTGAGATGCCCTAGTGCATCGATCAGTATCTGGGCAGTTTCCTCGTGTGTCTGGTTCTGTTGGGCTTCTTCCTGTTCGCTGCTGCCCAACCTTCGCTTGAGATAGCCCTTGGCCTGAGAAGCCCCGATACGCAAAGCTGCTTTGCCGACCACAGCTCCACGAGAGAGCTTGCCTGTAGGCAATGGACTAGGCATCCATCAATCCTTTGAGCTTACGCTTGATACTGTCCAGCCCTCTCTTGGGTGCAGTGTAGCGTTCCAGAGCAGAGAGGAGATGGGTCTTGACCATAAAGTGCCCTAGATCAGATGCACGGTTGAGCACCTGCGAGTGCAATACTGCCTCCAAAACACCCATTGAGTGGTCGATAAACTGTGTGGTGTTTTCAAAACTCTCACTCTCGTCCTTGACCCAGTAGGCTACCACCGCGATATAGTAATCCCAAAACAGCTGCGGCAGATAGTTCTTGAACGGTGGCTCCTCGATCTCTCCTGACTCGATCGCGATCTCCATCATCTCTGTGACAATCTCGACAAAAGATGCTTTTGTCGCATAGATATCCTCTACCCTGACTGCTGAGGAGTGAAACGCCATCTCATAGATCTGTACGATAAATTCGCGATCCTCCAAATAAAGTTCCAGCTCTGTCTCCATCAGTGTCTGAAGCTGCTCGCGCAAAGTGTAGGTGTGAAAATCCTCTATAGTATGGATTGCTGCAATCGCTTCACTATGCTTCTGCTCTATATACCCATACAGCAGTTTCTCTTTAGAAGGAAAGTAGTTATAGATAGTAGGGTTACTCACCCCGGCATTTTTGGCCATCTCTCTCAGGCTTGCATTGTCAAAGCCTTTTTCGATGATGAGGTCTACAGCAGACTGGAGTATTTTGATTTTTGTTTTCTCTTTGGCTGACTGGGTCACTTTCATGATACTTCCTTTGATTTAGATCAAATATTTAACGAAGTATAGTATAATTACCAATATATGTCAAGTTTTATTATAGTCTTTTAAATTTCTACTAGCTTCTCCAACAGCTGCGCATGTACCAGTCCATTGCTACAGACGATACTTTTGTCATCAAAATCATAGCGCTTGCCAGAGACATTGGAGACCCTGCCGCCTGCTTCTAGCAAGATGAGTATCCCTCCTGCCACATCCCAAGGCTTGAGGTCGATCTCGTAAAAGGCATCGATTCTCCCCTCTGCCAGATAGCAGAGATCCACTGCAGCCGCTCCCAGTCGGCGGATATCCCGGATATGAGGCAACAGATTGGTCAGGCAGTCGATCACCCAGTGGTACTCGACCCCTGCATTGACCTTGGCATAGGGGAAGCCTGTACCGATGAGGGATTGCTGGAGGGTATCTTGGGTACTGACAGAGAGTCGCTTCTCACCTAGATATGCACCTTCTCCACGCACTGCCCAGAACATCTCTTCCAGGATAGGGTTGTAGACCACCGCCATCACAGGTGCACCCTGTTCCCAAACTCCGATCGAGAGTGCCAGATGCGGAAACCCATGGACGAAATTGGTTGTCCCATCTATCGGATCGATATAGATCGCTT
>JALWVW010000382.1 GCA_027079365.1 Campylobacteraceae bacterium
CATTTTCAATAGCATAGGCTTTTTGCAGAGAAAGGTCTATAAAAACCTCCTTTTCAGCCAACAATGTCAGTGGGGCAATCAGTATCAGAAAAATACAAATATATCTGTTGCTTGCACCATGCTTCATGCCATATGGTAACAAAAAAAGTATAAGATATGCTCCAAAGAGAAGAAATTATGGTATAATTTAAAATAATTTTAAGTTTTGATCTTACAAATAGAAGGTATACCATGCGAATACTTATTATCGACAGTAGTGCAGTGTTGAGTGATGCAATCTCGGAAAAGCTGAAAGAGTTCGGTTACCAAAGTGACATTGCGGAAAATATTGAAGATGCAAAATATTTTCTGGATATTAGAAATTACAATATGGTATTGATTGACTGGACACTGTCTGGCACATCTATTGCTGATCTTATCAAAGATATCAAAGAAAAACATACAAAGACTTCCGTGATCATACTCTCGACAGAGACTGACAAGGAAAATGAGATTGCGGCGTTAAAATCTGGCGCAGATGACTATATCAAAAAACCTATTGATCTGGATATTCTTCATGTGCGCATAGAGGCAAAACTTCGTTTTGGTGCTAGTAATATTATTGAGATCAATGAGCTTATCATCAGTCCCGAAGAGGAGAAGATCATTTACAATGGAGAAGATATAGAGCTTAAAGGCAAACCCTTTGAAGTGCTCACACACCTGGCTATGCACAGAGATCAGATCGTCTCCAAAGAGCAACTTCTTGACGCTATCTGGGAGGAGCCAGAGCTTGTCACCCCCAATGTGATTGAGGTGGCAATCAATCAGATCAGACAAAAAATGGACAAACCATTAGAGATCACTACCATTGAAACAGTACGACGAAGGGGCTACCGATTTTGTTTTCCCAACAAGATATAATACTGACTCAACATCAGGACAGGTAGTAACGAATATTTTACCGAACTACCCATCTGCCCTAAAAACATCACGATTTTAATCTTTCCATCCTAGCAGAAATTTTACTTTAAGCTTTGATAAGTTATAACTCCTAAAATTATTTTACATCAGAGGAAACCATGGCACTATTAATTAAAAACGACTGTATAGCATGTGATGCCTGCCGAGAAGAGTGCCCCAATCTGGCAATTGAGGAGAATGACCCGATCTATATTATAGATGTAGACCTTTGCACGGAGTGTGTCGGTCACTATGATGAACCCCAATGCGTAGCGGTCTGCCCTGTTGACTGCATTATTTCAGATCCCGACAACATAGAGAGCGCTGAAGAGCTCAAGTTTAAATTCGAGCAGATTCAGGTCGAGGTTTAGCCCCTTCATGGCTAAGCGTACAGCCATTATTGATATCGGCTCCAACTCAGCACGCTTAGCAATCTTTCAAAATACCAGTAAAATTGGTTTTCACCTCGTCTGTGAGCAAAAAAGCAGAGTACGCATCGGAGAAGGTGCCTATGCACACCACGGGGAACTACAAAAAATCGGCATGACTCGCGCGTTTAACACACTCGAATCTTTTATCCAAACGATAGCAGAATTCAAAGTATCCAAAGTTATAGCCGTAGCTACCTCCGCACTGAGGGATGCACCCAACAAAGATTTGTTTCTTGACAGGGTTGCCAAAAAACTTGGGCTTCATATTGAGATTATTCACGGGCAAGAGGAGGCGCTTTACGGCGCTATTGCTGCCAACAACCTCCTCCCTCTCAATGAAGGCATCACCATTGATATTGGCGGTGGATCCTCCGATATGGCAGTGATCAAAAAAGGAAAGATCATAGAAACCTTTTCTCTTGATCTTGGTACAGTAAGGCTCAAGGAGCTTTTTTTCGACAAGGGTAGTGACATAGAGAGTGTAAAGCGCCATATCCACACTGCGCTCAAGGCACTGCCTCCTTCATTTCGGGGTACTACAGCTATAGGCATAGGTGGCACTGCCCGAACACTCGCAAAAGCGATCATCCAAAAAAGCAGTTACCCTCTTGACAAGCTCCATGCCTTCAGCTACCTACTTTCAGAGCATCGTAGCTACCTTGAAGAGATCGCTACATCCGAAATGGGCATGCTAGCCTCCTATCATGTTAAAGAAAACAGATATGACACCATTAGAGAAGGTACCCTGATCCTTCTTGAAATACTACAGCATATTGGTGCAAAAAAGGTAATAACCAGTGGCGTGGGCGTAAGGGAAGGGCTTTATCTTTACCACAAGCTTGGTAAAGCACCCTACAGACTCCCCGCCAACAGCAATCCCAGTGTAAAAAGCATACGAGACAGGTTTGATATCCTTTCACTTCCCTACGGCAACAAAAAGGAGATAGCAGAAAAACTCTATACTCTATTTGCGCCCAGACTCGACAAGCCAGAGAAATACTACAAAACAGTTGAAACACTTCTCGACCTTTCCAGCATTGGTAAAGTCCTCACTATCTATCACCAAAATAGACATGCCAGCTATATCGCTATGCAGGAACTCAACTATAGATTTACGCACAAAGAGATGGCACTCATCTCCCTTCTGCTCTACACAAAAAGCAAACGTGGATACCACAAGGCACTATACAAGCAGTATAAGATGCTGCTTCCTCCAAAGAAAACAGTCAAATGGCTTGCTTTTATCTACACGCTTACGCTGATACTGCATCGTGACTCTGCCAAGGCTACCTATACATTTGCACTTGAAGAAGAAACCCTTTTTATCACAAGTGACAAATCTCTCTATTTGGCAATGGAAGATATTTCAGAAATGAGAAAATTGGAGAATCTAACAATAAAAATAGGTTAGGCAAGGATCAAAACCCTCTTCCTGTTGATCAAATATATAAATTTTGAGAGTAGGTATATAGGATGAGGGAAGATTGTGTGCGACACCCCCCCACAAGTAGTATCTTAGAACTTCCCGCCAATATTAAATTCGAAAGTAGCAGTGTCACCGTGCGTCTCATCCGGATCGATAGCCTTAGCAAAGATCAGATTAATAGGACCAAAGGGAGAGCG
>JALWVW010000383.1 GCA_027079365.1 Campylobacteraceae bacterium
CATAATCGCTACATGAGCGAAGAGATTGCTTGTACACAACTTAGAAGGTTGCCGGTAGAGTGTGACCTCACTCACGCCCCCGTCGAGACAGCACTGTTGGAGCAGCATATCAAGGAGATCAGTCCATCGTATTATCTGATAGAGAGCAGTGACCATTTTATCGTGGAAAAATCCAAAACACTATTGCTTTTTGATACTGAAATCCCCTACCGCCTCTCGGTCTCCTATGCTAAACCGTATCTCTATAGCTGTCTCTGGAGAGACGAGACACTTCCTGTAGCGGAGGATATGGCCAAGCAGAAAGAGACGCTGACTGCACGATTTTGGGCTACCGTGGATATACTCAAGGAGGAACTTGTCGCACTCTCTATCGGACTAGGGGTGGAGACCTCTACGATAGAACGGTTTATCAGACAGTTTCTTGAGCCACAGCTCATCAGCTCAGGAAACCTCAAGATCAAGGAGAAGAGCCGCAAGCGCATCCTCTACCACTTTGGCGAGTATCTCAAACCACGCAAAGAGAAGCACATGAGAGAGGAGCTCTTGGCCAATACCATCCGGGACTTCAAGCGTCTCTTTCCTCTGGCGCGCTCGCTCAATCGCAAGATCATCTTCCATGCGGGCCCTACCAATAGCGGAAAGACCTACCAGGCGATGCAGAGACTGGGAGAGGCTACCAGTGGATACTATCTGGCACCACTGCGACTGCTGGCACTGGAGGGTTACGAAGGACTCAAAGGGCGAGGTATCCCCTGCTCTCTGATCACAGGTGAAGAGGAGATGATCGATGAGGAATCCGCCCATATCAGCTCCACCATAGAGATGCTCAACCTCTCTGTGGAGGTAGATGTCTGTGTGATCGATGAGATACAGATGATCGATGACAGAGATCGTGGCTGGGCCTGGGCCAATGCGCTCATCGGTGCACCTGCCAAAGAGGTGATCCTGACAGGCTCGACAGATGCTCTCTCGGCAGTCTCTCAGATCGTAGCCTATTTGGGGGAGACACTTGAGGTGGTGCACTTTACACGCAAAAATCCACTAGAGATGCTACCTCGAGCTACACCCCTGAAATCGATAGAGCCCAAGACGGCGATTATCGCATTTTCCAGAAAAGAGGTACTCTCCTATAAGCAGCGGCTTTCAGAGAGATACCGTGTCTCTGTGGTCTACGGCAATCTCTCCCCTGAGGTGCGGCGAGAAGAGGCAAGAAAATTTAGAGAGGGAGAGAGTGACCTGCTGGTAGCGACCGATGCGATCGCCATGGGGCTCAATCTCCCAATCAAGACCATTCTGTTTGCCAGAGACAACAAGTTTGACGGACTGCGTCGCAGAGAGCTGACTGCGACTGAAGTACTTCAGATCTCAGGGCGTGCCGGGCGCTATGGTATCGAAGAGCATGGCTTTGTCGGTGCGCTGGAGCCCTCTGCGCTCAAGACGATCAGTGACCGGTTTCACACCCCCCTGCCGGACATCGAGCTTCCCTTCTCCGTCATGGCAAGCCTGGATCATGTACTGCTTATCGCTGAGATACTGGAGACAGAAGATCTGCTGGAGATACTGGCATTTTTTGCAGACAATATGGAGTTTGACGGGCCCTTTGTCGCTGCCAATATTGAGGGGATGCTGGAGATTGCTGCGATCGTAGGTGAGTATGATCTGGATCTGCGTGCCAAGTATCATCTTTCCTGTGCCCCGGTAGGGATCCGTTCTCCTTATATCGAGTCGGTGTTCCGCCGCTATCTGGCACTGCTGGAGAAGGGGGAGGCTGTCCCCTATATCCCTCCCAGGGACCTGCCTCCTTATGCCCATACCAATGATGAGCTTCTCAATGCTGAGGATAGGGTCAAGGAGGTCTCACTCTATCTCTGGCTTGGGTTCAAGTTTGCCGATCAGTTCATAGAGAGAGAAAAAGCAGTCGACGCCAGAACAAGGCTTAACCGCTATATCGAAACCTCCCTGCAAAAAGGAAATTTTACCAAGCAGTGCAGTCGCTGTGGCAAAGCACTGGATTTCTCCTACCGGTATGCTATCTGTGATGCCTGCTACAGCAAGGGAAAAAGAGGAGAGCGGAGAGAGCCTGGGGGCAGTGGTAGATACCGTGGACGAAAAAGGAGATCATAATATTTTGGGGTTGACCGTGACCCTTAAGGCATTGCCATTGTTTTCTTTTTTCCCTCTGTTGATGCCGCAGTGATCAGTTTGGTGCTGACCAATGCATAGAGGTAGGCTTGATAGTTTTTCTTTATTACTAGAGCAGGAATAGGCGTTTTGGACATTCTGCTCGACATAGTGTTGAAGAAATAGACTTTCTTGATCTCTGTAAACCTCTTATGGAATATATTGGCTTGATTAAGATCGCTCTTTTCTATGAGATCCAATGCATGTAGGTAAGACGCCATAGACTGCTGTTTCTGTGCTTCTGTGATCATAGAGGGGTCGATCGATACACTTATGATATAGTAGGTAGCCAGCTGGGCAGAAGCTGTGATGATATCAGCAGTGGCTGATACTTCGGCTTTGAGATTCGGATCAAAACTCTTTTCTATCAGGAGTGTCTGTACCTTTTTCATATCTTTGGAGAGAGCAGTGGTCAGAGCCAGCATATGGCGTAGCTTTTCTTTGTCCGGCTTGCCTTGCTTTCCTTTTGCTAGGTCAATCTTTAGTGCCTTCCAGATCTCTCTGCTGTGAGCAAGATATTTATCTATACCTATAATAGTGGGGGACAGGTGTTTCTCCAGATTCTCGAGCACAGCTTCGTACTCCTGCATATTTTTTCTCAAATTTTCTTCTGGATAGTGATAGTTTAAATGACTGGCAATCTGTACATAATAGCCAAGCATCTGAAAGAGATTTCCACGCTCTTTGGCAGACAGTATTACACCATCAAGCTCTATGCGTACTACTGTATTTGCCTGTATTCCTGAGAAGCAAAGGAGGAGAAGTATCAGAAGTTTTTTTCTCATCA
>JALWVW010000384.1 GCA_027079365.1 Campylobacteraceae bacterium
TTGTCTTTGAATGCGGGGCGGCAGTTGGTCTCACTGTTGACGACTCTGGCTTCTCCAAAGCTGGGATGCACGGTATAGAGTGCAGAGAGTAGCTCCATGTTGGAGCGTACAGAGATAGGGCTGTGGTCTTCGCTCTCTATCTCGGTGGCACCTACGATGTAGCGTTTGTAGCCACTGGTCTGAGAAAGTTTACAGTCCTTGCAGTACTCCAGATCGATCCCCTCACAGCCATTGCCTCGTGGAACGATATAGATCTTGTAGCGAGGATGCATCAGACGGGTAGGACGGGTGATATCGATATCATTTGCCTCGATCCAGAGAAGCTCTCCTCTGACACCACGCAGATCATCGAAGTGCTCCTTCGCGCCTAGCCCACGGGTATCAAAGACCCAGTCGTACTGTTCGGAGCCTTTGGCTGTATAGACGGTGTGCGGCTCTATGCGGGTGACCTCTGTAAACTCTTTGAAGCTGACCTCTGCACGCATAGCGAAACTGTTGACAGAAAATGCCATGAAACGCTGTGCATCTACTACCCCTTCGCTGGGGATATAGAAGCCTTTGTGGTGGGTATAGAGGTCAGGCTCCAGTACTGTGATCGCTTGCTTGTCCAGAGGCTCTATCTCACTGGCAGTCTCTACTTTGTGTTCCAGCATGCCGATGAAGTGCTCCAGCTCTCCCATGTCTTGGGGGTGGGCAGTGATGAGGGTGCCTTGCTGTTGGTATCCGTCGAAGAGCCCCACTTCTCGTAGCAGTTTTGGCCAGAGGGTGATGGAGCGTTGTCCCAGCTCGAAGATGATGGATTCGGCTGTCTCCAGCTCTGCATAGGGAGCGAGCATTCCTGCAGCGGTAAAGCCTGCAGCATCGACCCCCTCTTTGGAGGCTTTGTCATAAAATGTGATGGTGTGACCTCCCTCTTGGAGGAGGTTGAGGGCGGTGACCCGACCGACGAGTCCAGCACCTACGATAGCGATATTCATCCGTTTCCTTTCTTTGTTTTCCCTACCAGTGATTGTGTCATGGTGCATACTTTCTCACCAACATATCACACACTTTGCCCACTGCATAATGCAAACACAGTGTCAACAGCGCCAGCACCAATAAGGCGGCAAACATCAAGTCGATCTTGGCACGGCCATTTGCCAAGAGCATCAGATATCCCAAACCCTCTGATGCGCCTACCCATTCCCCTATAATGGCACCGATAGGGGCATAGACGGCTGCCAGCCTCAACCCAGAAGCCAGCTGTGGCAGTGCAGCGGGTATCTGTATATGCCAGAGCAGTTGCCTGGAGCCAGCCCCCATGACTTTGCCTAGATTTAGCCATGCTTTGGGTGTCTGCATCAGGCCATCAAAAAAGGCCGATGCCACAGGGAAATAGATGATCAGCACAGCAACCAGTATCTTGGATGCCATCCCATACCCCAGCCATAGCGTAAACAGTGGTGCCAATGCAAATACAGGCAGTGCCTGCGTCAAGACCAAGACAGGCTGCACCAGATACCTGGCAATACTGGAGCGTGCCAGCCAGATAGCGGTGACGGTACCCAATAGAGTACCAATGAGTAATCCAAGCAGAATCTCCATACTCGTCACCCACGCATGAGAAGCGATCAGCCCCCTGAGCTCCCAGAGAGTCGTGGCTGTTTTGATCGGACTTGGCAAGATAAAGTGTGGGATGTCGCCAAAGGTGACCAGCGCCTGCCAAGCCATGAGGATCAGGAGAGTGGAGACCAAGATACGCAACAGACGCTTCATGAGCCCTCCTCTCTCAATAGCCTCAGCAGCTGACCTTGACAGGCCAGGGTCTCAGGGTCATCTACGGGGCGTGCGATCGCTGCACTGGGGGTCTCTATCTCTCGCAACCCCTCTCTGTCCAGTAGCCATATCTGCTCTCCCAGTCTGGCAGCCTCTGCAGGGTCATGGGTGACATGCAGTACGGTTCTGCCTGCGAGCCACTGCGAGGAGAGCTCCTGCATCTGCGCTCTCGTACCTGCGTCCAGTGCAGAGAATGGCTCATCCAGCAGTACGATCTCCCTCTCCTCCATCAGGGTTCGCGCCAGTGCAGCACGCTGCCGCTGTCCACCAGAGAGCTGTGAGGGTGTGCGATGCATCTGCTCACCCAGACCCAAGCGCTCCAAGAGGTTTTCTGCCTTTGCTGTATTTGGCGTCTCTTTGCGTAGGCGTGAACCGATCACTGTATTGTCCAAGATACTGAGCCAAGGCATCAGCAGATCGGTCTGTGCCATATAGGAGATGCGCCCCGCCAAAGGCAGCTGGTCATCTGCCATGGTCGACCCCTCAAAATCCACATGCGCTGCCAATCCGGCGATCAGATAGAGCAGGGTACTTTTCCCCACGCCTGAGGGGCCTAACAGGCAGGACCACTGTCCTGCTTTGATATCCATATCGAGTGTTTTGATCAGTGGTGACCCTGCGATAGACACGCTGCCTTGAATATGGAGTCCTATGGGTGCTTTCATCTGAGTGCCATGCTCCAAAAGCCCGCCTCTAGTCTGCTGGCTGTCATAAATCTCTTTGTCAGATGCTCCCAGCGAGGTGAGGCTGTAAAGTCAGTACCGATACGACGCGCCAAAGCGCTGTCTATGAGTTCCCCTACTTCAGCGCAGACCTGTTGATAGGTATCACTGGCATAGGTCTGTATCCACTCAGTATAGGGGTTGTCATCAGTGGTATATTTCACCAGTCTTGCACCTATCTCCCCATAGCCAAAGATACAGGGCGCCAACGCCGCCAGTAGATCTACCAGATCGCCAGAGAGCCCTGCGTCAAGTACATAGCGGGTATAGGCGAGGTTTTCTGGCTCTTCTGTGGCATCAAACAATGCCTGCTCATCGATACCGTAGCGGGCGCAGATATCGACATGATGCTGCATTTCTATGTTTACCAGAGCATCCACGGTGGCAGAGGCCAGTTTCATCTCACCGAGTGTTTC
>JALWVW010000385.1 GCA_027079365.1 Campylobacteraceae bacterium
ATCTGAGATACGGACGACACCTGCGGTTCCAAAGGTTGTATCCGGTGAGCCATCTTCTAACAGTTTTATAATGACTATTGCCGAAGGTAAATTGCCGTCATGCCCGGTGATCAGAAGTTTGTGTCCTTCTCTTACGATGAGACCACGCAGTTCTTCAAGATTGCCACCGGGGAATAAGTTGATGCGACCATTGAGGCCAAAGGTTGCATCTGGTGTACCGTCAGTCTTCAGGCGAAAAACCACGCCACCCATAGTGAATGTATCATTACCTACGACAACAATCTTGTCGCCATCCATGGCTACAGTCTGAAGCTGATGTGAATTCAAGTCTACTCTTCCTGAGAGCCCAAAGCTGTTATCCAGACTTCCATTTGTATCGAAACGCCATACTGCTGTCTTGGCACCCAGTCTGCCGACTGCAACAATGCGGTGCTGAGCATCTTCGACGATGTCATTGATCCAACCACTTTGTATTACGCCACCTACCGTCTGAGATCCGATGGCTACTCCTGCCGTGCCGAAATCACTATCAAGAGCGCCTTCGGGTGTAAAAGTGGCAGTACTGCCACCACCACCACAGGCTACCAGAAAAAATGTCACTACCAGAGAAATCCATACAATTAACTTTTTCATATCATGCCTTTCTGTCAAGATAACCCATTATATAACAAAGCCTGTTGTGGTGTCAAGTTCAGTATTTGTGTAAGAACCTCAACACTGATTAACCCCCATTACAGTAAAATAATACAAATTTATTTAAGAAGGAAAGCAGAGAATGAAAATTGTAGTAATCCAAGGTCCCAACCTCAATATGCTCGGCAAAAGAGAGCAGCATATCTATGGCCCCATGACACTCGAGCAGATCCATGAGCAGATGAGAGGTTTTGCAGAGCAGAACAATGTAGAGATAGAGTTTTTTCAGAGCAACCTGGAGGGTGAGATCGTCGATCGTATCCAGGAATGCATGGGAGATGCACAGGGTATCATTATCAACCCTGCAGCTTATTCGCACACCTCTATCGCGATCCGTGATGCGATCGCAGCCGCACAGCTGCCTGTGATCGAAGTGCACCTGACCAATATTCACGCAAGAGAGGAGTTTAGACGACACTCAATGACAGCAGAAGTATCTGCAGGTGTGATCGCAGGTGTGGGTGCTTTTGGCTATCATCTGGCGATGGTTGGTATGGTGCAGATCATGAGTGAAGTTGCAGCAGCAGCCCAGCAGCAGGCACAGGCAGAAGCATAAGCCTATGGATGCTATCCACTGCAATGAAAATGCCATCTATTATGCGTGTGGATACAGCAATGACAACTGCATCTATCTCTCTCTGGGATCAGAAGCCTATCTGATCACGGACAGTAGATATACACTGGACGCCACCACAAGTTTACAGAAGTCCGCTCCCGATACAAAGGTTGTGGTCGACAGGGATCTCCCCAAAAGGGCAGCCAAACTTATTTCCCAATCCAAAGTAAAAAAGATCAGTTTTGACCCCAAAGAGTGGGATTATTATCGTATCACCAAGATACAGGAGCATACCAGGCTTAAGTGGGTTGCCAAAATAGATCTTTCACACATCAAGCGTATTGTCAAAAGTGGAGAGGAGATTCTCTTGCTGGAAAAAGCAGTCAGACAGGGAGCCCGCGCCTTTAGAGACTTTGCTATGATGATCGATAATGAAGGTATAGGTAAGAGCGAGAAAGAATTACACTTTCTGGCACAGAATTTCATGCGACGCTTTGGTAAAAATGATCTCAGCTTCGACCCCATCGTAGCCATCGGAGCTAATGCGGCCAAACCGCATGCCCATCCGACAGATCGCATCCTGGAAGAGGGGGATCTCCTGCTCTTTGATGCAGGTCTCATGCACAAAAGGTACTGTTCAGACAGGACAAGAACGGTTCAGATACGAGAGGGCTTTGCATTTAGCAAAAAACAAAATTTCAAATCTAAAAAGATCCAAAAAGCCTATGATGCAGTACTTAAGGCACACGACAAGCAGATAGAGAAGGCACGCTCTGGTATGCGGGCCAAAGAGATCGATGCCATAGGCAGAGAGATCATCCAGAAAGCTGGGTTTGGCAAATACTTTATCCACTCTACCGGGCATGGTGTGGGATTGGATATCCACGAGATGCCCTATATCTCCACACGCTCCAAGACCAAGATCAAAGACGGTATGGTCTATACGATTGAACCGGGTATCTACATTCCTGATGCATTTGGAATCAGGATCGAGGATATGGTTGTGATGGAAGAAGGAAGAGCAAGAGTGCTCTAAGACGACAATGCCGCGTATCACCAAAAAACTACGAGAGGGACTCAAGCTCATCCGTTCCCCTCACTACCCAAGACAGCATTCTATCCTAATCCCGCATCGTCACCAGGCATTGCTGGGTATCGGGGGTAATGTAGGGGATACAGTACGGAGATTCGAGCATCTTTATCTTTTTTGGGTAAAATCCCCCTACATTACTGTCATGGAGACATCACCAATACTGAGAAATCCACCGTTTGGCTATCTGAACCAGGATGATTTTTACAATGCACTGGTCTATATTCAGACAGAGTTGACCCCGATACAGCTACTGGATTATGTCTTGAGAGTGGAGAAGCAGTTTGGGCGCAAGCGGAGCTTCGCCAATGCACCGCGAACGCTGGATATCGATATGATATTCTATGATCATCTCAAGATAGATAGACCACGCCTCACGGTACCACACCCGCATTGGCGTGAGAGAGACTCGGTAATGATACCACTACAGCAGATGAAAGGAATCCCATGGTCGAAGAGACATTTGTAGCCCCCAATCCAAGAGAGGCATTTGAGCTTGCCAGAGAGAAGTATGGGCACTTCAGCAAGCTGAAACTACTCAAGGCAATCCAGATCAAAAACGATGAGGAAAAACTGGTTTCTCAGATCACCGTTTCGGTCTCAAGCAATGATTTCCTGAATAGCATAGGCTATGATGAGGAGAAGGAGCTAGCCAAGGAGATCCATGTACTCAAAGAGCAGATCAGCACAATGAAACAGCTTGTAGTCCCTGAGGATACGGTAGAAGTGCAGCCTGTACTGAATGCTGTGAAGGCAGTAATGCTCCAGAAAGGCTTGAGTGAAATCTGGCTGGACGCAATGCTTGAGGAGGTCTCAAAAGGTGCTGTGGCCGAAGATGAACAACTCCTACTCTCTTATATTCTAGATGAAATCGATGAGAGGTTGATGGTGAAACCAGAGATACTCTCCGGGCAGAAGATCATGATGCTGATAGGATCGACAGGTGTGGGCAAGACCACCACTATTGCCAAGTTGGCGGCACGCTACGCACTGCTTTTGGAGAAGCCGTTGAAAGTCGCATTGGTCAATCTGGATACTTTTCGGGTGGGTGCCTATGAACAGCTGGAGCATTATGCCAGTCAAATGCAGATTACCCATGTAAAAGTCGAGAAGGTGGAGGCGTTTCCCAAGGTACTTCATGATTTGAAGGGCTATGATGTTATCCTGGTTGATACTGCAGGCATCTCCCCTTATGACACGGGGAAATTGATCAAAACCATTGAGTTTCTGAAAAATACCGGAGATCATAAGATCGAAACCTCTCTTGTAGTCTCAGCGACCGCAAAAAGAGATGATATTATGGATATTTATGAGCATTTCTCGTTTCTGGAGATTGAGAGTGTGATCCTGACAAAATTTGATGAAACCAAAAAAGTGGGTGAGCTGTTTAGCTTTCTGATAGAGAAGCAGATTCCGGTGAGCTATATCTCTAATGGACAGCATGTACCTGACGACCTAAAAGTAGCCAGCAAGGAGAAGTTGATGGATAGATTTGTGAGTGAATTCAATGAGTAATACACAGGCTAACGGCTTACGGAAAACATTGCTGCGAAGTCAAAACCCCAAGCTGCACTTTATCTCATTTGAACCTCTTATGCTGAAAAAGAATGAAGCAAAAAACCTCAAAGCAGGTACGCTTCTTTCACTGGGAAAAAAGCTCCCCCAGCTCTATGTTTACCGTAAAGATGCCGTGATCGGACAGGTGGATATCGGGCAGATCGATGACCATGAAGCTGTGATCGTCTCTGCCAAAGAGCGTATCTCCAATCTGGGAAAACCAGAGCCCAAATACCTGACACTGGAGTGCAGGATCGCAATACTGCCAAAAGCAGAGTTTGTGGTGGGTAAGCTGGTCACGCTTCCCAGGGGCGTCCTGGATCATCTGCTGTTGTTTGTCAAGCAAGAGCTTATCGCTACGGCAAGTCTTGTTCAGAATACGGAGGGGTATTTTCTCCAGATTGAAGAGCGCGACTAATGGCTAAAAAAGTTCTGCTTGGTATGAGTGGTGGTGTGGACTCTACCGTCTCTGCTGTACTATTGCAGAGAGAGGGATATGAGGTAACTGGTGTCTATATGAAACTCCATGACAATGAATCTTACCATGAGGAGAATTTCCACAGGGTACAGGTCGTTGCCGACTATCTGAGCATCAAGGTCTATTTCCATGATCTCTCCAAAGCATTCAAACAGGATGTCTATGACTACTTTGTTGAGGGATACAGGGCAGGCATTACCCCTAATCCCTGCGTAATGTGTAACCGTACGATCAAGTTTGGTGCCATGATTGATTTTGCAGACAGTCTGGGGATTCCTTATGTGGCCACCGGGCATTATTTGCAGAAAAAGGATGATTTCATCTATAAGGCAGAAGATGAAACCAAAGACCAGAGCTATTTCCTAGCAGAAGTGCACAAAGAGGTGCTCCCCAGACTGATCTTCCCTCTAGGAGAGTGGCGCAAAGAGGATGTCAAAGCCTTTGCCGCAGAGATAGCACCTCTCAAACAGTTTGCGACCCAAAAAGAGAGTAGTGAGATATGCTTTGTGGAAAATGATTATACGGAGATACTCCAGAAGCATATGGACATTGACCATGAGGGAGAAGTACTCAATACCGAGGGAGAGGTGGTAGGTAAACACAAGGGCTATATGCACTATACTATCGGAAAACGGCGTGGATTCAGTGTGAACGGTGCCCATGATCCCCACTATGTCAAATCACTTGACCCAGAGAGCAATCGTATCGTCGTGGGTAAGCATGAGGAGTTGAGTGAACAGGAGTTTGGTATCGCACAGATCAACCTTTTTGAGCCAATGCACAACTTCAGGTGTGAGGTAAAAGTGCGTTACCGTACCCATGCAATCCCTGCCCATGTGACGATAGAGGAAGATACAGGATGGGTCGTGCTTGATGAGCCTGTTTTTGGGCTTGCCAAGGGGCAGTTTGCTGTCTTTTATGAAGGAGAGAAATTGCTCGGTGGAGGTGTGATCGTCTAAAGAGCACCTATTGCTGGAAGTGCCCTAGAATAAGACCTGCCCCTTCTTGCTGCGATGCATGATCCACTTATGGAGATAGAGTGCTGTGAGTATCAGTCCGCCACCGATGAACAGGTGTGTATAGTTGATACCTTTGCCCCAGAGCAGCAAGTTGACAATGAGACCCAGCGGCACGACGGCATTGTTCATGATCGCAAGTATGCCGGAGTCCACCTGTGTGGCACCCCTGTTCCAGAGGAAGTATCCCAGTCCGGATGCTACAACACCCAGCCAGATCAGTACTGCCCACTGTGTGGTATCGGGTGTGATCTTGGTCATATTGCCGAAGAGTATAAAGGCAACAGTCGAGATCGCCAGTGCCCCAAAGTGAAAATAGCCAAAGATGCTGGACTGCTTGATATCCTTCAAAGTTTCATTCTCTAGAAGCTTTTTGTAAAGTACCTGCCCCAGAGCAAAACAGATATTGGCACCCTGTACCATCATGAAACCAGTAAAAAATCCGGGATTGATCTGTGAGGATTTAATCACATAGGCACCGGCTACAGCCATGGCGGCGGTCAAGAGATAGAGCGGATTGAAGGTGCCTTTGAGCAGATCGTAGATGATCGTCACATAGAGTGGAGTAAAGATGGTAAAAAGCAGTACCTCAGGTACCGAGAGAAAGAGAAAAGATTTATAGAAAAAGAGATACATCATCCCGATCTGGATCATCCCGATCCCCATGATTTTGAGCTTGAAGTGGTTGGAGAGCCTAAAGTTGGTAAAAGGCAGAAAGATCAGTGATGCCAAAGCCACCCTGATCAGCACTGCAAAATAGCTGTCCAGTTTGCCTGCCAGATAGACACCGATCAGAGAGAAAGAGAAGGCCCAGATAAAAGTAACAAGCGTGAGTAGTCTCATGGGGTTCCTTGGAATTTTTGTGTGAGATTATAACGCACCATGCTTAGAAATATCCTTGATGTTTTATGGAGCAAACCACGATAAAAGTGATTTAGGATATAATATTTTCCTTTTAAATACCATAGATATATAGGACAAACCATGAATATTTTTGATGATGATGACTACATGAGCACTACGCCTAAAGACAACTATTTTTCTATTGCCAAGACTGCCAATCAGAATATTGTAGAGATGGAGCTTGAAAAGCTCTTTCGCCGCCTTGCTGTCGCAGAAAAGATGCTGGAAGAGAGGGGGCTGGACGAGGAGCATGAGCGTCTGATCAGCGCTTCTGTAGTAGATAGTGATATTGATATGAGGGTGGATTCACTCTTTATTGAGCTGGTAGGCAATATCGTTACACAATGCGAGTAGCAGTATGACAGAAGCTGTTGAGAGAAAGATAGCACAATTTATCCTTGAGTTGGATGACCAGGATGCTGCGGCACTTTATGGCAGACTACCCCGTGGTAAAAGACTCCGGGCAAAATTGATCTTGAAGATTGCAGGCGAGGGGATCATGGCAGTGAAAACAGCTGCGATCGTTGAGATGATACACGCTGCCAGCCTGCTGCATGACGATGTGATCGATGATGCATTTGTCCGCAGGGGTAAT
The DNA here is from genome assembly GCA_027079365.1 of Campylobacteraceae bacterium. GTDB lineage: Bacteria > Campylobacterota > Campylobacteria > Campylobacterales > Sulfurovaceae > JAAXPZ01. The sequence continues at coordinate 6,889 of JALWVW010000385.1, forward strand.
GCCTCTCTCAATGCGCTTTTTGGTAATAAAATAGCGATCATGTTTGGAGATGTGCTTTACTCTAAAGGCTTCTATGAGCTCAACGGTATCGACCGTGAAGTGGCAAAAGTGATTTCAAATGCGGTCATCCAGCTGAGCCTTGGTGAACGCAATGATGTACTACTCTCAGAGGGCTTTAATCATGACAAAGAGAAGTACCTCAAAATGATCTATCAGAAAACAGCCTCGCTGATGGAAGCGAGTGCCGAGGCGGCCGCACTGTTGGCCGGCAAACCAAGAGAGATCTATCGTACCTACGGTAGAAACCTGGGGATGGCATTTCAGATGATCGATGACCTGCTGGATGTGACGCAGAGTGTAGAGCAGTTGGGCAAGCCGGCCATGCATGATTATGAAGAGGGTAAGGCGACGCTGCCTTTTATCTACCTGTATGAAGCGATGACAGAGGAAGAGAGGCTGGCACTGTCTTCTCTGCATGCGAGGGTGCTCAAGCCTGAAGATCAACAGTGGATCGCTTCGATGATGCAGCGATACGGCATTGTGGAAAAATGTTTTTTTGAGGCAAGGCTGCTCATAGAAGAGGCTATCGTTCTTATGCAGGATGCGGGTGAACATTCATTGGAGAAGATAGCCAGAGCGATGATAGAGAGGAGTTTCTAATGAATTATCAAGTGGTGAGTTTCAACTACAAAAAATGTGATCTTGAGACCAGAGAGCAGATTGCTTTTAAAGACGATGATGCGATCAGGGGTTATCTCAATCTTTTGACGGGTTTTGATTTTGTGCTTGAAGCCTATATTGTCAATACCTGTAACCGTATCGAGATCGTTGCTGCGACCAAAGATAACTTTTCTACCTATCATACTATTCTGGGTCTCCTGAGCAAGACAACAGGTGCAGACTTCTATGCGCTTGAAAAAGCTGTACTGAATCTGGAAGACGAAGCAGCAATCAAGCATATCTTCTCTGTGGTCTCTTCTCTGGATTCATTGGTGATCGGTGAAGCGCAGATTACGGGACAGGTCAAAGATGCCTTTAGGCTCTCTTATGAAAATGGCACAGCGGGAAAAGAGCTGAACCGTGTGATCAGCTATGCTGTCAAATGCGCTGCCCAGGTGCGAAATGCTACCAATATCTCTCAAAATCCGATCTCTATCGCTTCAGTCGCCGTGGCACAAGCCAAAGCAGACATGAATGGTTCACTTGCTGGTATGACTGGCGTGGTAGTCGGAAGTGGAGAGATGGGCAGACTGGCAGCGAAACATTTACTCCGTGCCGATGCGGACGTGCTCTTGCTGTCTCGCACCACAGAGAATGCACAGAAGCTTGCCGATGAACTGGGGAGTGAAAATGTGAAGGTTGTAGAGATGGAGCGACTCCATCGTTTGATCAATCGCTATCGGCTGCTGTTTACAGCCACCAGTGCACCCGATCCGATCATTACCAATGCCATGGTAGAATACAATGAGGCAGGCAGGCTCTGGTTTGATATGGCGATCCCGCGGGATATTGAGGAGATGGAAGAGGAGAACATCAAAGTCTATCGCATTGATGATCTTCAGGGTATCTCCAAGAGCAACCATGCGATGAGGGAAGAGCAGGCATTGCAAGCGACAGAGGTAGTAGAGCGATATACCAAAGAGTTTTATTTGTGGCTTCAGGCATTGACGATCGAACCACTGATCAAGGGTATGAGACTTTCTATCAATGAGGTGATAGAGGGGGAGGTGGCGCGTTCAGTCAAAAAAGGCTATCTTCCGGGGCAGTTCAGCGATAATGCCAAACGGATGATTACACAGGTATTCGACAAGTATCTGCATATGCCGACCAGGAATCTGAGAGATTTGGCAAAGCAGAATGATGGTCAGGCAGCTGTCAATGCTTTCAAGAGAGTGTTTGAGATCACGACAGATGATACTGACCCGGCACAGTACAAGCAAAAAAAGATGCAAAAGCCATCCCCGGAGATGATACAGCGACTTAAAGGAGAGAGCAAATGAGATTTACCCAACTACTGATCCCTACCACAAAGGAGGCACCCAGTGATGCGGTGCTTCCCAGCCACATCTATCTGACCAGAGCAGGCTATATCCAGAGTATAGGGAGTGGGCTTTACAATTTCCTTCCACTGGGGAAAAGAGTACTGGACAATGTCAGACAAGTGGCCAAGGAGGAGCTGGACAAGGCAGGGTGCCAAGAGGTAGATCTTGCTTTTGTGACACCGGCATCCCTCTGGGAGGAGAGTGGCCGTTTTGAAAAGTACGGCAAGGAACTCTTGCGTTTCAAAGACCGAAAGAACAATGATTTTGTACTGGGACCTACCCATGAAGAGATGATGGTCAATCTCGTACGCCAGACAGTCAAGAGTTATAAGCAACTGCCGATCAATCTCTATCAGATCAAAACAAAATTTCGTGATGAGATCAGACCGAGATTTGGATTGATGCGAGGACGGGAATTTTTGATGAAAGATGGCTATAGCTTTGCAGCCTCCGAAGAGGATATGAAAGGAGATTTTGACCTGATGGAGCAGACCTACAGTCGTATCTTTGAGCGTCTGGGGCTGGACTATCGTATTGTAGAAGCGGACAGTGGTGCGATCGGAGGAAGTGGCAGTAAAGAGTTTATGGTGATTGCAGATAGTGGAGAAGATACAATCGTGATCTGTGACAGTTGTGACTATGGTGCCAATATCGAAGCGGCTCAAAGAGCAGTGGTATGTACTGAGGCAGAAGAGCCAGAGATCAGTATGTCGAGCAAGTTTAAGACAGAAGGTGTCAAGACAATCGAAGCATTGTCAGCATTTTTCCATGTTGACCCCTACTATCTGGTTAAGACGGTGGCGATGAAAGCACTCTATGACGAGGGAGAGAGCAAGATAGTGCTATTTGCACTCAGAGGCAGTGACAAGTTGGAAGAGACTAAGGCCTGCAATGCAGTCGGAGCCAATGAGCTGACAGAAGCTTCCGAAGAAGAGCTTCTGTCAGAAGGGCTTGTACCTGGTTTCATGGGGCCACATGCGCTTCCTGAAGGAAGCACGATTGTGTATGATGAAGGACTCAGAGAGGGCAAAAGTCTGATCTGTGGTGCCAATGAGACAGACTATCACTTTGTAGGGTTCGATCTAAGAGGTGTTGAGGCAGCATATCATGACCTGGTGGCAGTACAGGCAGGAGATGGGTGTCCACGATGCAGTGGCAAGCTTAAGCACACCAAAGGAATAGAAGTAGGGCATATTTTTCAGCTAGGTACACAGTACAGTGCTCCACTTCACGCAGAGTTTCTAGATGAGAATGGCAAGTCCAAACCCTTTGTTATGGGTACCTATGGGATCGGCATCAGTCGTCTGCTGGCAGCCATCATTGAGCAGCATCATGATGACAAAGGATGCATCTGGACCAAGGCATCTGCACCGTTTGCTGTACATATCATTGTCTCTAATATCAAGAAAGAGGAGGAGCGCGAGGCGGGAGAAAAACTGTACGAGACGCTTCAGTCCAAAGGGGTACAGGTGCTCTTGGATGACCGCAAAGAGCGCTTTGGTTTTAAAATGAAAGATTTTGAATTAATTGGTATTCCGTTGGCAGTGGTGATCGGAAGAAATCTGACAGAGGGAAAAGTGGAGATTGTGACCCGAGACGGATTGGTAAAAGAGGAGATTGAAGCTGCCGAGATTGTAAATGAAGTACTAAGGAGGCTCTGATGATAGTGGGTATTATCCCTCTGTTCTTTTTGGAACTGTTTGTCTCTATGAAAGTTGGCGATATGATAGGGTTTGTACCCAGTGTCTTATGGATACTGCTTACGATGATTGCCGGTAGTACATTGCTGCGTCTTTCTCCTTATACCTTTATGGGAAATGTTATGTCTGTACAGATGGGAAAACTTGATCTGAAAAGTGCCAACAACGCCAGTATGTCCTATCTGCTTGGCTCAGTTTTCTTGATCATTCCGGGAGTGATTACCGACCTGTTGGCCATTTTACTACTTCTGTATACGCTCTATTTACGATTGTCAGCTAAAATGAGACCGCAACAGCAAAACAGATTTAAAGAAACAAAAGGAGATAGTGATGTCATTGATGTCGAAATTATTGATGAGTAGTGTTATGGCTACTTTAGCGCTTAGTGCAGGTACATTTAATATAGAGAAATTTGTTAAGAAAAATGTGGTAAAAAATCCTCAAGTAAAAGTAAAGAAAGTGGATACAGTCAGTACCAAAAAGATCCCGGGAGACAACAACTGGAATGCCTATTTGGTGATGGTCAACCTCTCGTTCAAAGGAAAAGATATCAAGGAGCCTATGACGATCTTTGTCGATGAAAAGAGCGGTTTGGCTACGATGAGTCTAATGAATGCAAACAATGGAAAAGACTATCAGCGTACGATTAAACCCAGTATGCCTGAAAGTTATTACGATGAGACCCATTTGATAGCCGGAGACAAAAATGCCAAACACAAAATGGTGATCTTCTCTGATCCTCAGTGCCCCTTCTGCATCCAGTATGTTCCGGGTGTACTGAAAGACTTCAAAGGGGAAAAGGGTGATGTAGCACTCTATTACTATCATATGCCACTGTTGAGGCTACATCCGGTATCAGAGGTACTGACAAGAGCTATGGAAACACTCCAGAAAGAGGGAAAAATTGATCAGGCGATGAAGATATACGGACTGAAGATCGCAGCGGGAGAGAAGAATGAAGCCAAAATCCTTGCAGCACTTAAAAAACAGTTGGGTCTGGAGATAAGCAGAGAGACTATCGGTAAAAAAGAGATCAAAGAGGCGGTGAAAAAGGATATGGAGGCAGCCACACAGATGATGGTGCGTGGGACACCTACTGTCTATTTTGACGGTGAGTTTGATGAGAATAGAAACAAGTATAAACAATTCCTAAAATAAGGGTATAAAGCGTGGAGAAAATAGTCATCGCAACACGTGCCAGTCAGCTGGCACTTTGGCAGGCATATCATATCAAAGAGCGGATAGAGAAGCAGTTCCCTGAGGTGGAAGTGGTACTGAATGAGATTACAAGTAGAGGAGACAAGATACTTGATCGCCCGCTTGCCCTGGTGGGAGGCAAGGGTCATTTTACCAAAGAGCTTGAGGACGAGATGCTTTCTGGCAATGCGGACCTGGCAGTGCATTCTCTCAAGGATGTGCCTACCTATATCCCGGAGGGTCTGGAACTTTGTGCGATCACTGCGCGTCAGGATCAGAGTGATCTGTTTCTCTCGCATACCTATAGCTCTTTGGAGGCATTGCCTCAGGGGGCAGTCATAGGTACGACAAGTCTCAGGAGAAGGATGCAACTGCTACAGAAGCGTCCTGATCTCAAAGTTAAAGATCTCAGGGGGAATGTAAATACCCGACTCAGAAAGCTCTCAGAGGGGCAGTATGATGCCATTGTGCTTGCCTATATCGGTCTTCAGAGATTGGATCTCATCAAAGATATCCCCTATACGCAAAAACTTGACTTTATGATTCCTCCTATGGGGCAGGCCTCGCTGGGTATCGAGATCGTCTCTGCCAATGTGCGTGTCAGGGAGATAGCAATGAGTCTGAATGATACAGAGAGTCAACTTTGTGCCGATCTGGAAAGAGACTTTGTTGCCGCTATAGGTGCAGGTTGCTCTGCGCCTGTGGCTGTCCATGCCAGCATAGAAAAAGAGTTTGTGAAATTAGAAGCAATGTTGGGCTACCCGGATGGCACACATGTCTTGCAGGAATCCCTAAGCGCAGATATGGAAGATGCTAAAACATTGGGTAGCAAACTGGCCAAAAGAATGATTGCAGATGGTGCTCTTACTCTGCTTTCCGAAGCAGAAAAGATTGCCTTCAAAGATGAAATGCCTGAAAGAATCTAATTTTGACTTTTTTTTGCTAGAATAGCTGTAAAAATTGGGGGGATCGACTTTGTTTAGCCACACAAGACAGCTATATCTATGGGTAGTATTGGTTATGACATGCGTTACTGCAGTGTTTGCAGACTCCCCTCTTCCTTTTACGGCGGAAGAGAAAGTATTTCTTCAGAAACACCCCGTGATATCGGTAGATAATGAGATGAACTACCCCCCTTACAACTTTAACAAGCAGGGCAAACCTGTAGGATTTTCCATAGACTACATGAACCTTTTGGCAAAAAAGATTGGCATCAAGATCAAGTATATCAGTGGCCACAGCTGGAGTGAATTTATGGAGATGACCAAAGAAGGAAAGCTTGATGTCATGCTCAATATCAGAAGAACACCGGAACGGGACACCTATCTGAGTTTCACAGAACCTTATGCGGCTACGCAAAAATCTATTTTCTCTAATGATCCTTTCTTAAATGATCTTTATATGCTGAAAGGCAAAACGGTTTGCGTGCCGAAAGATTTCTATATAGAATACTTTTTGGAGTCCTACTATCCGGATATCAGACTGATGAAAATGGAATCACTCTTGGGCTGCATCAAATCCGTAGCCAAGGGAAGCAGTGAGGCTACGATCGGGAGTCGAGCTATCATTCGCTACCTTATGCTGGAAAACAATATCAGTGTTGCTTATGAAACTGGGATACCAGACAGGCGATTGACAGTGGGGCTGGCTATCGCTACCCCCAAAAAGATGCAGATACTCAGAAATATTATCCAAAAAGCTATGTATAGCGTAGAAGAGGATAAACTCTCTGTCCTGATGCATGGGTGGCTTGGAGAAAAGAATGCACGCAAAGTACTCTCTGCTAAAAGTATCGTAAAGCCTTTTAAAGACAAAAGAGTGGTCACCATGTGTAACAACCCAAATTGGGCACCTATAGAGTTTGCCAAAGGGGGAGATCTGAGTAATATTCAGGGTATTGCTATTGATACCCTGCGACTATTGGAGAAAAAATTAAATGTAGAATTTAAGACGGTGCCTACAGTGAGTTGGGTGCAGTCACAAGAGTACCTGCGTGAGGGGAAGTGTGAGATTCTTCCCGCAGCTATTGAGACGAACAAAAGAAAGGTATATGCCAATTTTACCACCCCTTATTTGATATACAGGCTGGCTGTTATCACGAAAGATGATAAGCCTTTCGTGGAGGATCTCAGTGCCATCTCTGATAAAACAATCGCCAGAAAAAAAGGATCGGGACTAATCAGCAAACTCAAAAAGCGCTATCCGCAGATCGATATTTTGGAAACAAAGGACTATAGGGAATCACTAAAAAAGGTTGCTGACAGAGAAGCCTATTGTACGATCGCCACGCTGCCTGTTGCCTCTTATTTTATCAACAAGTTTGCGCTACATAGTCTCTATATTGCCGGCTATATTGACATGAAGTATAGGCTCTCTATTGCGGTAAGCAAAAAAGACACAGCATTGCTGCAGGCACTGAATGCCGGATTGTCAGAGATCACTGAGTACCAGCATCGGGCTATTCACAATAAATGGGTCAACAATAAACTGGTTGAATCCGCTAAGTACACTTATCTATGGTATCTGCTTTGGGCAATCCTGGTGATCTTTCTTCTGATTGTGTATCGCCACAAGATTCTTCAGGGAGCCAATGCGAACCTGCAGAAAGAGATCAGGGAAAAAGTAGAGGAAAATATCATCCAGCATCAATTTATCCAGGAGCAGGCAAAGTTGGCAGCCTTGGGGGAGATGATAGGTGTGATTGCCCATCAGTGGAGACAGCCACTGAATGCATTGGGGCTGAGCATCCAGAATTTAGAGTATAATTACAGAGATGGATTGTTGGATCAGGCATTTATTGAAAACTATATAGATAAAAATATTAGAACGATTAAGTTTATGAGTCGCACCATTGATGACTTCAGGGACTTTTTCAAGGTGGACAAGATTAAAGAGGATTTTTCAGTCAAAGAGAGTATTGAAGCGACTTTTCAAATGCAGTCACTGTATCTGGAGAAGTATTATATTTCCTTTGCTGTTTCCGGTGATGATTTTAGGGTCAGGGGGCTTAAAAGTGAGTTTCAACAAGTGATTTTAAATCTTATCAGCAACGCCAAAGATGCCCTAATTGAGGGTCGAGAAGAGAAGAGAGAAATTAAAGTTCAACTCAAAGACGGGGCAGTGCATTTTGCAGATAATGGCGGAGGCATGACAGGAGAGACTATGAAAAAGGTATTTGATTCCTATTTTACAACCAAGGAAGAGGGCTTGGGCATCGGACTCTATATGTCAAAGATTATTATAGAGGAGAAGATGGGTGGTAAGATACAGGTATACTCTCAAGAAGGTCAAACGGTGATAGTATTGGATTTTAAAGAATATGAAACAGATTAAAATACTTTTTGTAGAAGATGATAGGAATATACGGGAGGAGCTTGTCTCTTTTCTTGGTCGATATGCCAAGGCAGGCCTGTATGCAGCAAAAGACGCCGAGGAGGGATTGAAGCTTTTCTATCAGCATCAACCTGATATTGTGATCTCGGATATCAAAATGCCTAAGATGTCAGGTATTGATATGGTAAAAAAGATCAAAGAGACTAATCCAGATCAGGCGATTATTTTTACGACTGCGCACAGCGACAGTACATTTTTTCTGGAGGCGATCGAACTCCAAGTAGATGGCTATCTTCTGAAGCCTGTAGATCTAAGGCAACTGCGTCGTAAAATTAAAAAAATCAGTGAAGATATGGTCTTACGCAGACGCTATGAATCGCAGAAAGAGATCATGAATGAAATAGCACATTTACAGGGAAGTATGCTGGCTGTTTTTGATAAAAGCCTTCAGCTATTGTTTCTTAATGATACGGCATTGACATTTTGGGGATTCAAGGATGTAGAAGAGGCTTTGGAGCAGAATAGTATGCTCGGTAGCAGAATGATAAAGGGTGGTGATTACTTCTATCCTTCTACTACAGAAGGCAGGGGATGGATTCAGGAGATACAGGATCTGGAACCGCACAAAAGAATCATTGCGCTGCGCTCTTTGGATGGGGAGTCTATACATGCCTATATGGTAGATATCACGCATGCAGAAGAGACAGGTCATACCATCATAGCACTTTCTGAGATCACAAAGATAGAAGAGGAGCGCGTCTCCTATCAGAAGCGTATGTATATTGATACACTTACGCGGGTATACAATCGCGCCATGTTTGACAAGCAGCTGGATATAGAAGTAAAAAAATCCCTCAAAGAGAGAAGTGAACTCAGTATGATCATGTTGGACATAGATCACTTTAAACAGGTAAATGATCAGTATGGACATATGGTGGGTGATGAGGTACTGATAGGACTTAGTGAACTGATAGGAAAGAGTGTGCGTTCCCATGATTTTTTTGCCAGATGGGGCGGTGAAGAGTTTGCACTGCTTCTGCCAAATACAGGACAGGAGGGTGCCGTCAAGCTGGCAGAAAGTTTGAGAAAAGAGATAGTTTCACATAAATTTTACGGAGATATCTTTGTGACCTGCAGTTTTGGCGTAGCCTCTGTTGAAGGAGAAGCGGATATGTGTCTCTTTCGAAAAGCAGACGAAGCGTTGTACAAAGCCAAGCTACAGGGGAGAAACAGGGTGGCAGCCTATTAGTAGAAGGGGTTAGCTCCTAAGGGTTACGAACACTATGCGTGGCTATAAAAGATACAAACTGTTGTGCATGCCTGTCCCTTGTCTCAGAGAGAAGCTGCACTGCTTCCAGGGAAGAGAAACCCTTCTTTTTGAGGCGCATAAAGACTTTTTTTACTTCAGTGATGCTTTCTCTGTTCCCAAAATTTCTGCGCATGCCTACCAGATTGAGTCCTCTGATGACAGCATGGGGATATCCTTCTGCCAGGCAATAAGGGGGAATATCACTGTGGATGGCAGAAACACCACCGATCATGGCGCCTCTGCCGATGCTGCAGTGTTTGGCGAGACTTGCCTTGGCGCCGATGACGACCTTCTTCTCACAAGTGCTGTATTGATCCAGCAGGACACTGTTGGTAATGATACAGTCTGATCCGACCTCGACCCCGGAGCGTATCTCTACATACCCCATGATGTAGCAGCCAGAAGAGAGGTGTATGATTTGTTTATCATCAGGGTGGGTGCCGATTTTTGCGAATTCTCGTACCGTACATCCCTCTTCTATCATTACGGCTGTGGTGCCATTTCCGATCTCTACAAAGGCATAGAGGTGGGTCTGTTCTTCTAGAGTGATATTACCCTCAAGTGTTACATGTGGTTCCAATATGACACCGCTTTTCAGGACGACATCTTTTGAGATGCGACAGAAAGGGCCAATCTGCACATTGTCTGCGATCTTGGCACCTTCGGCGATCTGTGCGGTAGGGTGTATCATGACTGTGAAGCTACTTCCAGTGTAATGATACTATCTTCTATGCTTGCCAGAGAACCTTTCTCTCCGGTCTTGACATAGAGGATAAATGCCTCCAGCTCTTTGAGCAGTGGTTCATCTTTTTTGATATGGCAGTCTCTGACGACATAGGAGTTTTGCTTGCTGTAGCCGGAGTATTCTGTGAGGTTTTGTGTGATGAGATCGGCCTCCAGATAGACCTGTTTACAGGCTACTTCGATGACCCGTTTTTTGAAAGGCGTGAGCCAGTTGGTGAGAATATTGGCAATGATATTGTCCTCAAGCTCAAAATTGAGTACGGCATTGTCTTCGTGATGGTTGTGTATCTTTCTGGATTTGAAGACTGCTTGGTTCTTGATGTTCTTATGGGTAATGAAACGCATCAGATCAATATCATGAACAGAGAGGTCAGTCAGGACACCTACATCGGCGATACGAGGGGGAAAGGGTCCTACTCTGCTGATGGAGATTGTGTAGATCTCTCTGCCTTCAAGCTCTTTTTGCAGTGCCTGCACGACAGGGTTGAAGCGTTCTACATGGCCTACGCAGCTCTTGACTCCTTTGTCTTTGGCAGCTTCGAGTATCACCCTGGCATCCTCTGCTGTGGCAGCAGCAGGCTTTTCGATAAAGATATCAATTCCTCGCTCTATGCATGCCAGTGCCACCTCTTTGTGTAAAAAGGTAGGGATGGCGATGACTACAGCATCGGGCTTTGTATTTTCGAGCATAGAGGTGAGCTCAGTGAAGCAGGGTTCCTGGTAGCCCTCCAATGCCACAGTGTCGCAGAGCCCTACGATCGTGGCTTGTTCTTGCAGCTCTTTTAGGATACGGTAGTGGTTTTTTCCCATGGCACCCAATCCGACGATGGCGATCTTCATCATAGTTCCTCCTTGATAGCAGTGGTAATATAGTCCTGATCCTCAGGAGTGAGATAAGGGCTCATTGGTAGTGAGAGAATCTCTTCGCTAACCTTTTCTGAAACAGGGAAATCACCTTTGGCGTATCCAAGTGAGGCAAAAGCTTCCTGCAGATGCAGCGGCATAGGATAGTGTATGGCTACAGGTATGTCTCTCTTCTGAAGGTATGCGATCAGTGCCTCTCTGCGTGTGCTGCGTACAGAATACTGTGCATAGACAGAGCTGTTTCCTTCTGCTATGTGAGGCGTGACAAGTGTTGTCTCATCTAGAAGCTTGGTGTAGCGTGTCCCTATGTGGTCTCTGCGGGAAATTTCACTGTCAAAATGTGTGAGCTTGACACCAAGTACGGCTGCCTGTATGGTATCGAGCCGTCCATTGATACCAATCAATGCATGTTTGTAGCGTTCATTTTGTCCATGGTTTAGCAGCATTCTGATCTTTGCAGCCAGCATATCATCAGAAGTAAAGAGTGCACCTCCGTCTCCATAGGCTCCCAGTGGCTTGGAAGGGAAGAAAGAGGTGCAGCCTATGGTGGAGAGGTTACAGGATTTTTTGCCCTTGTAGGTGGCTCCAAAGCTCTGGCAGCCATCCTCGATGACAGGCAGGGCATATTTGGCAGCAATCGCATTGATCGCATCCATATCAGCACACTGCCCATAGAGAGAGACAGGGAGGATTGCTTTGGTTTTATCTGTAACAGCAGCTTCTATCAGAGCAGGGTCGATATTGTATGTCTGTACATCGATATCCACAAAGACTGCTTTTGCGCCCAGCAGAGCAATCACCTCTGCGGTGGCAATGAAGGTAAAAGGGGTGGTGATCACCTCGTCCCCAGGGCCAATCTCCAGTGCCATCAGTGCCAGCAGTAGTGCATCGGTGCCACTGCTGCATCCGATCGCATGTGTCGCGCCGGTATAGGCTGCCAGATCAGCCTCAAGTGTCTGTAATACTGCTCCACCGATAAACTGTGTGGATGCCATCACTTCCAGTACGGCTGTGTCTAGCTCCCCTTTGTACTCCTGGTATTGGGCCTGGAGATCGATGAAATTGATCTGTCGTTTGCTCATAAGAGACCTTTCTTTGGTTGTAATATCAGTTGGGCGGTGGGTTTTGCACTGCCATGCTGGAGATAATGGAGCAGAGAGAGTGAGTCCTGATAGAGCTGCTCCCGATCCATACACCGCATGGTTTCTATCAGTTTGGCAGCTGTGACATCTGCCTGTATCAGCTCTGGATGCAGTACTCTGTTCTTGTCTGCTTTGAGCAGAATATTGCCTAAGCCTATGAAAGGAATTCTTACAAGTAGCCGATAGAGTAGATAGTCCAAAGGTGCAAACTTGTATACCAATGCAAAAGGTGTACCAATCAGTGATGCTTCCAGTGTAGCAGTTCCTTTACAGATAAAGGCAAAATCACTCTCAAGCAGTGCTGTTCTGGCATCATACCTTACTTCAAATGCCGTAAGGGTACCATAAAGTGTATCTATTTCCTCTTTGGAAAAGTGTCTGGGGATGACGATTAGAGCTTTGATATCCAGCCTAGATACTGTCTCTTCAAAGATTGGCATCAGCTTGCGAATGATACTTTTGCGTGATCCGGGCATGAAACAGAGGGTGTTGATCTCCGGGTTAATACTGGTTTTGAACTGACTGATCTGATCAAGGAGCGGGTGGCCGACATAGGTGATAGGGGCACTGTCACTATAATAGTTCTTTTCAAAGGGTAGGATAGAGGCGAGCGTATCAATCCTCTCTTCGAGCTTTCGGATGCGCCCCCGCTTCCATGCCCAGGCTTCTGGGAGGATATAGTAGATGATCTCTTTGTTGGGGTACTTTTTCTTGAGTTTCTTGGCAAGAGGGAGATTGAATCCGGAGGCATCGATCAGCAGGACTTTGTCTGCCTGGGCTGCCAGTGTGACCATCTCTTCTGCAAGTTTGAGAAAGTAGTGGAGTTTTTTGAGGGCATCGACATACCCCATCACTGCCAGTGACTGCACATCTGCAATAGGATTACCGAGTGCCTTGTCGAAAATACCCAAGAGTTCCAGATCTGAGGGCAAATATGGCAATAAAGATTTAAGGTGGGTATTGGCAGAGTATTCATGGGCAGAGACAAGGAGCTTCATGGGCTGGCACAACTTTATTTTTAATCAGTATAATACTCTTTTATGCGTAATAAATAGTTAATGGTTGCCCATAAAAGCTAAATAAAGGATAGTAATGCAAGATGTAGTACAGTGGCTGAAAGATCATGGCGATCTCAAGATCATAGATACCCCTTTGGATGTCGAGTTGGAGATCCCGCATGTGGCCTATCTGGAGGTCAAACGGGAGAACTCCAGACCGATACTTTTTACCAAGCCTATCTATCGTGCCAAAGGGATCGAATATGAGATGCCTGTGTTGATGAATATCTTTGCCAACCGTGAGGTGACAGAGAAGATATTTGGCAAGCATCCTGATGAGGTGGCACAGGGTATCGATGATCTTCTAAAACTCAAGCCACCTAAGGGGCTCAAAGCCAAACTGGCAATGCTGCCCAAGCTCTTCTCGCTGAAAAATGTCTTCCCCAAGCGCATGAAAGGCAAAGGTGCTTGCCAAGAGGTAGTCATCCCCAGAGCAGAAGTCGATCTAGATACGCTGCCAATCCTCAAGACATGGGAAGAGGATGGCGGACGGTTTATCACCATGGGGCAGGTCTATACCCGCTCTCTGGATGGAAGTATGCAAAACCTAGGTATGTACCGCCTCCAGCAGTATGGAAAGAACCGTCTAGGGATGCACTGGCAGATACACAAGGATGCCAGCCATTTCTTTGACCAGTATCAGCGTGCAGGCAAAAAGATGCCGGTCACTGTAGCCATTGGAGGTGATCCGCTCTATATCTGGTGTGGACAGGCACCGATGCCACATGGAATGTTTGAGTTGTTACTCTATGGCTTTGTTAGAAATAAAAATGCCCGCATTGTTAAATCACTGACCAACGAGATTTATATCCCTGCCGATGTGGATGTGGCAATAGAAGGCTTTGTTGATCCAGAACTTACCGAGATCGAGGGGCCTTTTGGAGACCACACGGGTTACTATACCCTCAAAGAACCGTTTCCTGTGATGGATATCGAGACGATCACAATGAAGAAGAATCCTATCTTTCAGGCGACCGTCGTAGGTAAGCCGCCGCTGGAGGATAAGTATATGGGCTGGGCGACAGAGCGTATCTTCCTGCCGATGCTCAAGCCTATGGCGCCTGATCTTATCGATTACTATATGCCTGAAAACGGCGTCTTTCACAACCTCATACTGGCAAAGATGAAAACCCTCTACAAAGGACATGCCCAGCAGTTTATGCATGCATTTTGGGGGGTAGGGCAGATGAGTTTCGTCAAGCATGCGATCTTTGTCGGAGAGGATGCGCCTGCATTGGAGGAGCATGAAGCACTCACCGAGCATATTCTCAACAGATTGGAGAGGGGAAAGATCCTCATTACCCAAGGTATCGTCGATCATCTCGATCACTCTTCTCCTGAGCAGTTGGTAGGTGGAAAACTGGGGGTCGATGCTACAGGAGAAGAGGCAGCGGCTGGGGTAGAGATGCTCCATACCGATGCAGAGCTGCTGACGATGATACAGCAGATTGATGAGCGGGTCAAAGGACTCAAGCAGTATATGACCCACACCAAAAACCCAATCTGCGTCATCACGGTAGATAAGCAGCAGTCACAAAAGTACCTCATCTCCAAGCTCCATAGCCTCAGTCCTTATATCAAGCTTCTCCTCATCGTCGATGAGGAGGGGAATGATCTGGAGAACCCCTATATGCTCATCTGGCGTGTGGTCAACAATATTGACGCCCAGCGAGATATCACTCTAGAGCCTTTTATCGCAGTAGATGGCACCAACAAAAACAAACATGACGGCTACGACAGAGAGTGGCCAGGCGATACGCTCTGTACCCGAGAGGTACTGGAGAGCCTGCGTGAGCGGGGATTGGTAGAGTGGGATGAAGTGTTTGCTCAGCAGTGGGGACTATTGTAGGGGCAGGCCTTGTGTCTGCCTATGGAACATAGACAAATATTGTCATATTGATGGGTAGGCACAAGGCCTGCCCCTCCGAGAGGATAAAAGATGAAACAACTGACTATCAGGGTACTAGATGGAGAATACTCCATCCATAGATTCTCACCCGAAAAGAGCCTTCCTGTTGAGGCATTGGGAAGCTCTTTCCTTTCCATTACTAAAACAGCAGAAGAACTCTCTATCGTCTGTGATGCAGCGATCGATCTGGAGGCTGAGAAGGTAGAATGCGGTTGGTCTTGCCTAAAAGTACTAGGCCCCTTGGACTTTTCCTTGACAGGAATCCTTGCCAAGCTCTCTGCTGTACTGGCAGAAGCAGAGGTCAGCCTCTTTGCAATCTCTACTTACGATACGGATTATATTCTGGTCAAATCAGAGAGGGTAGCGATGGCCGTTGAGGCACTTGAAGTACAAGGGTATCATATTTCATGAAGTTAGATATCTATGCCGCCTATAGAGAGTTTGCAGATGCTTACGTACCACTCAATGCGATAGAATGGACACTGTTTAAAAATAAACTGATTCCCAAAAGGTACAAAAAAGGTGAAACGATACACTATGCTGGGGATATCTGCGATAACCTTCTTTTCATTGGTCATGGACTTGTGAGACTCTATATTATTGATGAAAATGGCAAAGATCATACCTGGAATATCTGCTTCAATGATAAAAATGCACAGATGCTCAACCTCTTTGTGGTAGATTATGACAGCTTTGTCAACCAGACTGCCTCGCAGATCAGTTTTGAGGTTTTGGAAGACTGCGAGTTGCTCTCTTTGGGATATGATGAGATGCAACAGATGTATAGACAGCTTAAAAAATCAGAAAGATTCGGCAGACTGATGGCTGAACTGGCCTACTCATACATGCATAATCTCGTCATAGACAGGCTGACCAAAAGTGCCCAGGAAAGGTATGAGATGCTGATGAGGCAAACCCCCGCACTCATGGATAAAGTACCACAATATCATATTGCTAGTTATCTGGGCATCACCCCACAACACCTGAGCAGATTGAAAAATGAACCTATGTGAATGACAAAGCTTCTATGATAGTGTATACTTCGCCAAAAAGGAGTAGCTCTTATGACTAGAAGCATCGCCATCATTGTCAGTATGACCATAGGCATATATGCAGGAGACATCCACCTGCATATCACAGGACTCAACCAGCCTCTGGGAGATGTGCAAATCGGACTTTATAGCCGAGCAAAAGGGTTTTTGCATGCCGATCGTGCCTATAAAAAAATCATACGAAAAGCCAAAAAGTCTCTCTACTGCCGCTTCAAGCATATACCCAAGGGAACCTATGCTATTGCCGTTTTCCATGATGCCAACAGAAATGGCATACTGGATAAAAACTTTCTGGGTATTCCCAAGGAGCAGACCGGCACATCCAACAATGTGCTAGTGCATTTCGGGCCACCTAGTTTTGAAAAAGCCAAATTTATACATACCGGAAAGACAAAACTCTCCATCAGGTTGCGACAGTGAAGCACGTTGTTGTCGTAGGTGCTGGGCTTGGTGGTCTCACTGCTGGTGCATTACTTGCCAAAGAGGGATACAGTGTCACAATACTTGAACAGCACACTGTCGTGGGTGGCTGCGCGACCACTTTCAAGCGAAAGGGTGGATACACCTGCGAGGTTGGGCTGCATGAGATGGATGCTGTCTATGGCGACAGGGTCAAGGAGACCTTCGCCTCACTGGGAGTGTATGAGCATGTCACCTTTGTGCAGCCTGATGCCTTTTACCATATTGCTACGGACGAGCTTGCCTTTACCATGCCTCATGATCGAGAAGCAGCCATAGAGAAGCTTGTGCTGACATTTCCCCATGAGAAAAAGGCGATCTTGGAGTACTTTGGCTTACTGGAGACCATTACTAGGGAGTTTGAGCAGCTGATGACCGCCTCTTGGTGGCAGTATGCTATGTTTCCTTTTGTTTTCAGGCATATATTAAAGTATCGTACCACATCTACAAAGACGCTCATGGAGAGACTTTTCAAAGATGAAACGCTCAAGCTTATTCTCAATGCCAATGTTGGGTACTATAGCGACAAAGTAGAAAACCTTAGCTTTCTTCTCCATTCGCTCGCGCAGCACTCTTACTATAGCGGTGGAGGCTGGTATATCAAAGGAGGCAGCCAGAAATTCTCTGACCACCTGGCCTCTGTTGTACGCCAGCACGGTGGCGAGGTCATCACCAAAGCGACTGTCACACAGATAGAAGCACATGCCGTCACCTATATGCATAAAAAACAGACCATAACCATAGAGAGTGATATCGTCATCTCCAATCTCGCTCCTGCAGCTACCTATGCTCTGGCAGACATCCCCTACCACGAAAAGCGGCAGCCTGCCTCCTCTATTCTCACCATCTATATAGGCTTCAAGCATAATCTCAAGACCGTCTATGGAGAAAAGCCCTACGCCTCCTTTTTCTTCAAAGGTATCCATGATATCGAGGCGTATGATGCTATGCTGGATAGTGCTATAGAGGAGAGAGGATTTGGCTTTACTGATTATTCCCAGATCGATTCAGGACTCACAAGTGACCCAGACAAATCATTTGGAGTGATACTTACCACCGATTTTCTAGTAGAGTGGCAAGATCTATCCAAAGAAGCTTATGAGCAAAAGAAAGCGATGCTACTGGAGAGATTTTTGGATAAATTGGAGCTAGAGTATCCCAACATCAGGGAATATATCGAATTTGCCGAAGTGGCTACAGCCAAAACCATACAGAGATATATCAAGACCCCCAATGGCACTGCCTATGGGTTTGCACCCACACCTGAGCAGTTTTTTAGGATCCCCCAAGTCAAGTCAAAAAAGAGGGAGAATCTCTATTTCGTAGGTGCGTGGGTCATGGGAGGTGGATTCTCCCCGACGATCATGTCTGGGAAGATCTGCTACGAACAGATTTGTACAACTTAGATTTTGCTATACTTGGTGTAGCAATAAGGCAAAGGAGCTCAAATGAAAAAGTTTATACTCATGTCCTGTATGGCCGCAGTCACATATCTTTCCGCTGGCATGTCACCAGTGCAGATGAAGCAGATACTCAACATCACCAAAGACAACTGGGTAAGCTTTCGCAATTACAATGGCAAACAGCTACTCTATTTTACCCATCTGGAGAGTTATACCTGTGGGATCAAGGAAGTGCATTATGGACTCAACCATGATACCCTCGATAGAGTCTGGCTACTACAGCCCTGCGATCCCCAAAATCCATTGGCAGTCAAAAAAGATATTGTCTACCTGACTATGCCGCTGGGCTATGCCAAATCTGTAGCAGTGCAGCTGACCTTTGCAGATGGAAGTAAAAGCGCACTGGTACACAAAGTTCCCTGATGAAATCAAAAACAGATCTGCTCTTTTTGTGAGCTGACCAAAGGGTTTCTTTAGTAAAGGTTTTCTATAATGGAGACAATACCAGTAGAAAGGATTCCTATGTACTATTTGTCTTCTATTGACCGATGTGGGCACTATGAACTGGAAAGTGAACTGAAGCAGTTTTTTAGTCGTATTCATTATATCAAGCAGCAGTTGGTACAGCAGCACCGTTTTGGTCTCAACCGTATTCAAAGGTACCGTTGCAGACAGAATATTCTTGAGCTGGAGAGGCTTGAGAATGATTTTGATGCTATTTCCTATAGGGAAGATATACACCATCTCTACCGAAAAGCTCATCGCTATGTCAAGTTGGATTACAGGCGCTTGATAGTACTTTTTGGTAGAGAGACACTGGGGCGGCATTCTCTGTTTACTTCATTGTAACGACAGAGTGAGTTGTCAGAGCGCCAGCCACGCCCATGCCAGCACCATGTACCTTCCCAGTTTGGCGAGAAAAACCAGTATGAGAAACCTTGAGAAAGAATAGCGTGCAATTCCTGCTGCAAAAGTAAAAAGATCTCCGACAAACGGCATCCAGCTTAGTAGTAGTGTCCATGCTCCATACTGATTAAACAGTGCCTTGAATTTGCCAAACTTGGCAGGATTGATCATGCCTCTCTCCTCCAGCATCGCTTCGCCACCCAGTCCCATCCAGTAGTTGATGACTGCGCCAAGTGTATTGCCTACTGTGGCTACAGTGATCAGCCACAGTAGGGGGTACCCTTGTTCGATATCATAGAGTAGGAGTGCTTCACTGCCCATCGGCCAGAGTGTGGCCGAGATCAGTGCGGAGAAGAAGAGCGTGAGATAAACCATGCTATGAACCCTTGAGGACTTGGATAAAGAGTTATAGCATATTTTTTGTTAGGGCTCTAGGCTACCATTGCTCTTTCCAGAGCATCTCTGTAGCACCCTCTGTACCATCCGTGACCCACAGTTCCGTACCATCATATTGCGTAAGCTGGCAGAAGAGCTTATGACTCAATACAGTCAGAATTTTCCATGAAGGGTAAACAAAAGGAATTTTCACAGTAAGGGGTGAGTCCATCATCCATGGTGCTTCGGTATCTGATGCGAGCATCCAGATGCGTCTGCCGTTTGTGCCATCATCCGCATCAAAGATGAGATGCCCTTCCCAGGCAAAGAGGTTGGCGGGGGATGAGCTTTCTTTGCCAGGATAGATGTCCATGACAGGGAGTGTGTGCGCAGCTGTACCGTCTGTGCGCCATAGCTCTCTGCCTCGTTGTATGCCATAGGCAGTAAAGTAGAGATGTTCACCTGTGACGGTTAACTCTTTGGGATTGCTTGAGACACCGACTTTCGTATTGATGTCTGCGAGGAGCTTTGTGCCGCTGCTGCTGCCATCACTGACCCAGAGTTCTCGTCCAGTCATCGGGAGGGTAGCAGTGAAATAGAGTTTGTTTTTAAAAAGTGTCAAGCTCTTGGGTTCACTACTGCCTCCTCCTGAAATAATATCTTTGACTAGAGAGATACCGCCGAGTGTACCGTCGCTTTTCCAGAGTTCGATACTATGTGTAGCCCCGTCATTGGCAGAAAAATAGAAATGATCTCCCATAATAGTAAGATCGGAAAAGCGAGGGTCACCCACGGAGAAATTACTAACTCTTTCTAGGCTATTTTCGCCATCGATACAGTAGAGTTGTTCTCCATGTATCTTTCCGCGTCCGACAAAATAAAGCTTATTATGAAAGACAATAGGGGTACCAGTATAGTAAGGAATGGATTGGAGCTGCATGGATGCCACATAAAGAAAGGTATTCTCTTTCGTACCATCTGTGGAGTAGATAAAGTTCTCATCAGCAAAGAAAAGTTTGTCTTTGAAAACAACCATCCATCGAAAATCGTCAAGACTCTTGAGGGGATAGGTGCCAAAGGGTGTGCCGTCACTTCGGAAGAGCTTTATCTTGTGGTTGTTCTCATCTTGGGCGACAAAATAGTGGATATTTCCTATTTTTGCATCTATATTTCGTACAGAACCTCTGCCGTAATCGGCAATGTCTTTGACCAGATGGGCACCTAGTTCGGTGTCATCACTCATCCAGAGTTCACGACCATGTATACCATCGTCTGCACTAAAGTAGAGATGATCTCCTGTCGTACTGTATCCTAGCCACTTGGGGTCTGAGCTGGCAGACCCTTCAGCGATATCTGCAAGTCTGTTAAGTGTGGGGTCTTTACTCCAGTAAGGCTCCAGACCATACGCTGCCCCTCCTCCTATAAAGCTATAGGATGTATCGTCGCCAAAAAGATCTCGAGGAGGCAGAGTACTAGAGTAAAGTGTATCTAATATGGTTTCATTCTGTGTATTTCGGAAGATATTGCGACCACGGGTCTCATTCATTGCGACATACACGATATCCTTGCCTACGGCAGTCAGTTCTCGCGGATGGCTACCTTCTGTCCCATGCACTACATCGTAGTAGAGTACGGTTCCAGGCGGTGTGCCGTCACTTACCCAGAGCTCATATCCATGGCTATGGTCATATGCCGCAAAATAGAGTTTGCCTTTGACATCTGTCAGATCACTTGGGTAGGAACTTTCGTTATTGGGTACGATATCTTTGAGTAATGCAACCTTGCTTCCGTCATACATCCAGAGTTCAGAACCATGGGTACCATCATCCGCAACAAAGTATAGCTTATTTCCAGAGACAGTTAGTTGATGGACATGTGCATCTCCTGCACCGGGATTGATATCGGCTACCTGTGTGGTGCCTGCTGGGGTACCGTTGGTGCGCCATAGTTCATCTCCTGTGGCACCATCATTGCCGACAAAATAGAGCTGCCCCTGATAGGCAGTGAGCTCTTTGGGGTCACCTTCGTTGTCATCCTGAACGATGCTGCTGCGATGGGTGCCGGCATAGCTCCCATCACTGACCCAGACTTCGGAACCTGCTTGTGTGTCGTACATCACAAAGAAGAGCTGATTTCCTACCGGAGTCAGTTGGGTGGGGATAAAGAGATTGTCAAAAGCATATACCTGTGTAGTGCCCAATGCAGTCCCATCACTTTTCCAAAGAGAACTTTTCATTGTAGCGTAATCAAATATGGGGAAATAAAAGTTTCCATTCATGACAGCTGCTTTGATCTCCCATCCATTATAATAAGCATAAGGATTATCGGGGAAGCTTTTTATCAGTTGGGGTACTGGGTCTATTCCTTGATCTATTTTCCAGAGCCCAAATCCCTCTGCATTGGCAGCAAAGAAATAGATGGAACCAGCCACGATGTTCCATCCTGTAGGGTTGGCACTTGCTGTTGTGGGATTGGTATCCTTCAGCATATTTAGACCTTTGCCATTGCCTGCCAGACGCCAAGGTTCACAGCCATATGTATAGGTGCAGAAGCTTATGACATCCCATGGCCATATCTGTACGCTCAGGGTGTCTGTGCCAGTCAGGCCATCATTGTCTTTGACGGTCAGAGTGATGGTATGTGAACCTGCCTGCAATGTATTGAGTGTGATTTTTTTCTTTTTTCCCAGAATTGTGCCGTTTTCTTCCCACTGATAGCTCATGATCTGTCCGTCCGCATCATAGCTTGCAGCACCATCGAGTATGAGCGTGTCACCAACTTGCAGGGTACTGTCTTCGCCAGTGCGCGCCACCGGAGCCTGTAGCCCCTGCCCAGACCCTCCGCCACCACAGCTGATAAGTGATAGTATCAAAATGATATAGAGGCTGAGGTATTGAAATATCCTGTAAGAAGTAGGTTTCTCTCTCATAATTCACTCCTTTTGCTTAGATGCGTGTGAATGAGCAGTTTGCTCTTGAGGAGAGAGTATCACCGGAAGGGTAAACCACCCAGTTTTATACTATTGTAACATAAAGTTGTGGCAAGGTTGTGTCATCTATGCGCTATGGGTATCTGCTAGTCCCCCCCCCAAGACTTTGTCATAATGTGATCTTCGGTATCGCGCTGAGTAGCTTCTGCGTATACGCATGCTCTGGATTCTCAAAGAGCTCCTGGGCACTTTTCATCTCTACAATACTGCCAAAGTACATCACCACGATACGATCCGAGATATGGTTGACCACACTCAGGTCGTGGGAGATAAAGATATAGGTGAGATTGAACTCCTCCTGGAGATCCAGTAGAAGGTTAAGCACTTGGGCTTGGATGGAGACATCCAATGCGGAGACTGGCTCATCACAGATGATGATTTCTGGGTTGAGGGCTAGGGCTCTGGCGATGCCTATGCGTTGTCGCTGTCCGCCTGAAAACTGGTGGGGATAGCGGTCATACCATTCTGGGAGCATACCAACTTTGTCCATGAGGTAGAGGACACGCTCCTTGATCTGTGCTTTGCTCATATCACTGTTTAGCTTGAGGGGTTCCCCAATGATCTGTCCTACTTTCCATCTAGGGTTGAGGGAGGAGTAAGGGTCTTGGAAGATGATCTGCACTTTTTTACGGTACTCTGTCAGGTCATTGCCTCTGAGCTTTGTGATGTCTGCTCCTTCGAAGAGGATTTTACCAGCTGTGGGCTCCTCGATCTTGAGGATCATCTTGGCAGTGGTGGATTTGCCGCAGCCACTCTCTCCTACAATACTGAGGATCTCCCCTTTTTTAACCTCGAAAGAGACATCATCGACTGCCTTGACAATCTTGGGAGCCTTAAAGAGACCAAGATTGATCTCATAATACTTTTTGAGATGGCTGATCTGAAAAATAGTCTCACTCATCTGATCTCCTTTGGAAAGGATAGGTAGTCTACTGTGTCATCGACGGTATCGAGCCTAGATTTCCTAGGTGTGATACCAGGGGTGGGTATCGAGTGAAGTAGGGCTTGGGTATAGGGGTGCCTTGGGTCTCGAAAGAGCTCCTGCGCAGAGGCTTTTTCCACAATATGACCACGATACATCACTACTACTTCATCGGCGATCTGGTAGACCACACCCAGATCATGGGTGATAAAGAGAATCGAGGTGCCTGTCTCCTCCTGAAGCTTCTTCATAAGGTCAAGCACCTGAGCCTGTATCGTGACATCCAGTGCCGTAGTGGGCTCATCGGCGATCAGGAGTTTGGGTCTGCATGCCATAGCGATGGCGATCATGACCCGCTGTCTCTGACCTCCGCTAAGTTTGAACGGGTACTCTCCATACTTTTCAACTGGGTCAGGGATACCGACCAGATCAAGTGCCTCCACGACCTTGTCAAAGCGCTGTTTTTTGTTTAGCTCTTTATGGTGCAGTCTGAGTGCTTCATCGATCTGGTAGCCTACGGTATAGGAGGGGTTGAGCGAGGTCATGGGCTCTTGGAAGATCATAGCTACATCACGACCTCGGACTTTTCGCATCTGCGAATCAGAGAGTTTGAGTAGATTGGTGCCTTCGAGAATGATCTCTCCTCCTTCGATCTTGCCAGGTTGATCGATCAACTGCATGATAGACATAGCAGTGATACTTTTACCAGAACCACTCTCCCCTACGATACAGACTGTTTTGCCTGAAGGGATCTCGAAACTGACATCGTTGACTGCCTTGTTGACCCCCTCATCAGAATAAAAGAATGTTTTGAGATTTTTCACTTCTAATAAATTCATCATTTATCCTTCAGTTTGGGATCAAGTACATCCATGAGACCATCACCCATAAGGTTGAAGCCAAGTACGGTCAGGAAGATCGCAAGACCCGGATAAAAGATCATCCAGGGAGCGGTCATGATGAACTGCAGGGAGTCACTCAGCATCGCTCCCCACTCCGGGGTAGGTGGCTGTGCGCCAAGACCCAGGAAGCTTAGCCCCGCAGCCTCTAGTACGGCTGAGGCGAAACCCATTGTAGACTGTACAATGATCGGTGTGGCGGCGTTGGGAAGGATGACCTTGAACATCAGGCGCATATTGGAGGAGCCATTAATACGGCTGGCGATGACATACTCCTTTTCCCGTTCTGCCAGTACTGAGGCGCGTACTACTCTGGCATAGGTGGGGATACCCACGATACCGATGGCGATCATAGCATTGGTAAGGCTGGGACCGAGAATGGAGACTACGACGATGGCCAGCAAAATAGCAGGGATCGAAAGCATGATGTCTACGATCCGCATGATAAAGAGATCAACTTTTCCGCCAAAGTAGGCAGCCAGCATACCCATGGTTAGACCAAAACTCAGTGATAGTCCTACTGAGATGGCTCCCACCATCAGGGAGATACGGGCACCGTAGATGATACGAGAGAAGAGATCCCGCCCGAAGTCATCCGTACCGATGAAGAATTGACTGAGTCCTCCCTCTTCCCACATGGGAGGGGTGAGTCTGTGTGCGAGGTCTTGATCGGCAGGCAGGTGTGGTGCGATCCATGGGGCAAAGATCGCCATAAAGACCAGCACTACGACGATGAAGAAGCCTACGACTGCGGATTTATTTTTTTTGTACTGTTTGATAAAGTCTCTCATCAGCTCAACCTTATCTTGGGATTGATGAGGGCATAGAGCAGATCAACGACCAGATTGATGATGATAAAGACCGAGGCGATGATCAAGGTAGCTGACTGTATGACAGGGAAGTCTCGCTGATAGACTGCGTTGACCAGCCACTTGCCGATACCCGGCCAGGAGAAGGTGGTCTCTGTGAGGATCGAGCCTGCAAAGAGACTGCCCAGCATCAAGCCGATGATAGTAACGACTGGCATCAGGGCATTACGTAGGGCATGGATGGCAACAACCTGGAATCTTGAACAGCCTTTGGCACGGGCGGTTTTGATATACTCCTCTTTCATCACTTCTATCATACTGCTTCTGGTCATCCTGGCGATGATTGCCATGGGGATCGTTCCCAGTGCGATGGCAGGGAGGATCAGGTGCTTGAGGGCATCCCAAAAGGCTTCATAATCATGGGCGATAAGGGAGTCGACAAGATAGAGCCCGGTAACATGCTCGATATCAAACTCATACCCAAGCCGCCCCGATACGGGTAGCCAGCCCAGCTTGACCGAGAAGAAGTAGATAAGCAGGAGTCCCAGCCAAAAGACCGGCATCGATACCCCTGCCAAGGCTCCAAACATGCTGGTGTAGTCGAAGATAGAGTAGCGCT
>JALWVW010000386.1 GCA_027079365.1 Campylobacteraceae bacterium
GCACTTTCTGAGGTGCTGCAAAGCGCCAACAAGCGCTATGGCGCACAATGGAGAGGGGTACTTTCGATTGCCGGCGTAGACGGCACGATCAAAAGGCGTTTTAGGCACAGTGTTGCCAAGGGTCGGGCATGGATGAAGACAGGCACTCTTAAAGATGCTAAAAATATCGCAGGCTATGTACGATCCAAGCGTAGCAAAAAGCTTTACAGTGTCGTGGTATTGTATAATGGCAGAGAGAAGTGGAAAGGCAGTGCCTTGCAAAATCAGATCATCAACTGGCTAGCCAGATAGGAGTCCCATGCAGTTTGAAACCTACCCTTTTGAAAAATTGAATCAGTTGCTGGAAGGCATTACTCCTGATACGGCCTATGCCCCCATAAGCCTAACGATCGGAGAGCCGCAGTTTACTACGCCACAGTTTATCCTGGATGCACTTCATGGGCATAGTACGCTGCTCAACAAATACCCAAAAACAGAGGGAGAATTGGTACTCAGAGAAGGGATGCTTCGGTATCTTGATAAGCGTTTTGGCTTGACACTTGAGAACAGTCAAATCATCCCCACTTTTGGTACCCGTGAGGTACTTTTCAACTTCCCACAGTTTCTACTGCATGAGATAGAGGCACCGGTCATGCTCTTTCCTAACCCCTTCTACCAGATCTATGAAGGCGCAGCCATAGCAAGCCGGGCAGAGGTGATCTATCTGACGCTCGATCGTGCCAATAGTTTTCAGCCACAGATTGACAAGGAAGCACTACGGCGTGCACATTTGGTGATCCTCAATACCCCAAACAATCCCACGGCCTCCACAATGACGATGGAAGCATTGCAAACCTGGGTTAAGCTGGCATTGGAGTATGACTTTGTGCTGCTTAATGACGAGTGCTACATAGACCTCTATCTGGATCAGCCGCTCCCTTCACTTCTAAATGCCAGCATTGAGGTGGGTAATCCTGCATTCAAAAATATTCTGACGATCAATTCTGTCTCCAAGCGCTCATCGGCACCAGGGCTTCGTTCTGGCTTTATTGCCGGTGATGCGGAGATACTGACCCGCTATATGACCTATCGCACCTATGTAGGCTGCGCTTCGCCACTTCCGTTGCAGTATGCAGCAGCCGCAGCCTGGGAAGATCAGGCACATGTGGAACTGTTTCGCCAAAAGTATATTCGTAACTTTGAGGTTGCCAAAGAGGTACTGGGTATCGAGCCGCCTGAGGCTACTTTTTATATCTGGCTGGAGGTAGAGGATGAGCTGGCATTTACGCAAACGCTTTATCAGCAGTTCAATCTCAAAGTACTTCCGGGTTCTTTTCTTGGAAGAGAAGGCGTAGGTAAGGGCTATGTGCGGTTGGCGCTGGTCTATGAAGAGGCACTGACAAGAGAAGCACTGGAGCGTATCGCGATGCTCTATAATACCTCTAAATCCAAATGACAGAGAGAGGATAAGTATGAACGAAGAAACATTGGATATCGAAGCACTGAAAAAAGACCCTGAGTTTTTGGAGAACCTGAAGAGACTGGAAAAAGAGATGCTAGAAGAGCACTCTATTGCCAAAGGCTATCAAGTATTGGATGCCAAACTTGTCATCGCCGCATCAGAGGATGAGATCAATGAGATATTTACCTTTATTGTCAATACTGCCTTTGACAGGTTGTCAAGCTACTTGACAGAACCACGCAAGTTTGATATGGCTGACCCTGAGGATTTTGCCATAGCCAGAGCGATCTACGAGCATGGGATTCAGCGCTACAGCGAAAATGACCAAAAGGGTGCCAAAGAGATCTTTTTGGTGCTGTACCATATGTTTACAATAGAGACACTCAAAGAGGGGATGATGGTACATGCCTGTGCAGTGATGAGTGGTACAGAATTTGAAGTCTTTATCGAAGAGTTCGCAGATGTTTCAGAGGCAGACCCTGAGGATCCTATGGCATTTTTTATTACGACATTTGTGCAGCCGACCGATATGCTGCTGGCGATGTGGGGTAACTATGTCCAGCAGGGTAAAGAGGAGCTAAAAGTACTCGAGGAGAATGATGCTTCGACCGACTCAGGCACCAAAGGATAGGAAACAGTATGAAGATACACTTTATAGGCATTGGTGGTATCGGGCTCTCTGCGCTGGCAAAGTTTTTGGCAAACGAAGGACATACGATATCGGGCAGCGATATCAAACAGACAGAGATCACCAATGATCTGGCGACTAACTTTCATGCCAAGATCACGATTCCTCACCATCCTGATGCAGTAGAGGGAGCCGATGTGGTCATCTATTCTGCTGCCGTCAGACCTACCAATGTGGAGTACAAAAGAGCCAAGGCACTGGACATAGAGCTGCGCTCACGCAAGGAGGCATTGAAATTTATCCTCGGGGAGAAAGAAGTCTATGCCGTAGGTGGTGCGCATGGCAAGAGCACGACCTCTGCCATGTTGGCCTCCATACTGCCTCAGAGTAATGCACTCATCGGTGCGATCAGCAAGGAGTTTGGCTCTAATGTACGCCATTTTGAGAATGACAAGGTGGTCTTTGAGGCGGATGAGAGTGATGAGAGTTTCCTCAACAGCAACCCTACTCTGGCGATCGTGACCAATGTAGAGCCGGAGCATATGGAGTACTATGAGTATGATGAAGCACGCTTTTACAATGCGTATAAAAACTTCCTCTCGCTTGCCAAAACCCGTGTGATCAATGCAGAGGATGACTTTCTTTCTTCACTGGAGACAGATGCGATCAGACTGTATCCTTCCAAAGATATGAGAGAGGTGGCGTTCGTATTGGCAGAGGGCGAGCCGCATACACGCTTTACACTCCTGGAGTATGGTGTATTTGAGGTATTTGGATTTGGGTACCACATTGCACTGGATGCTGCGTTGGCAATATTGGCAGCCTTGGCATTGGGAGAGGAAATTGAACAGATCAGAGAAAACCTT
>JALWVW010000387.1 GCA_027079365.1 Campylobacteraceae bacterium
CAACTCTCCAAAGCCAAAGCAAAGCTGATGCTGGAGCATCCCTATTTTGCTACGATGCTGGGGGCACTGGAGCTCACGCCAGAGCTACGGATCGCTACGACGCAGTATGGGGCAGACAGGCTGACCTACAATCCTGAGTATCTTGAGGTACTTACGACCGAGGAGACGATGAGTGTCCTGGCGCATGCTGCGATGACACAGGCACTCTACCATACGCAGCGAAGTAGCGGAAGACGCGACCAGCTCTGGCAGGTCGCCAGCAGTTATGCGATCAATGACCTGCTGGTACAAAATGGCTTCAGTCTCCCGCCTATGGCACATTACAGCAGCCGTTTTGAGCGACTCTATACCGAACAGATCTATGCGATCCTACTATCAGAGAATGCAGAAGAACCAGAAACGGAGGAGACAGAAAAAGAGGCCAGAGAGGAGCAGGCAGACCCTTCTCCAGAGGAGAGACTGCTCACAGATGAGGCCTATGCGCTGCTGGTCGAACAGGTGATCGCAAAGCTGGAGAAGCAGGGGACACTGCCCCGTGGATTGGAGCGTCTGATCCCACAAGCCAAGTCCCCACAGCTCTCCTGGCGAGAGCTACTCTATCGCTATGTCACCAGCCATGCCAGGAGTGACTATCGCATGTTCCCCTCCAACAAAAAACACCTCTACCGTGGGGTGGCACTGCCCTCTGTCTATGGAGAGGAGTTGCAGATCGCTGTAGCGGTTGATACCTCTGCTTCTGTGGATGAGGAGACGCTGGGGCTGTTCTTGGCTGAGTTGGAAGGGATCGTGCAGCTCTTTCCACACTATATGATCGAGCTGATCGAGTGTGATGCCAAGATACAGCATCTGCAGACCCTGACCCCTACAGAGCCACTGATCGCCACACTGCATGGTGGAGGAGGGACGGATTTTCGTCCGGTGTTTGCCTATCTTGAGGAGACGGGAACTAGGTGGAAGTTTCTGATCTATTTTACTGATGGAGAGGGAAGCTTCCCAGATACAATACCCACAATCGATACCCTCTGGGTGCTGAGCCAAGCACAGGAGGTGCCCTTCGGCGAAAGGATCGTGATTGAAAAAACTTAGCCCCAGCCAGCCCTGTCCCTGCGGCAGCGGCACCAAATACAAAAAATGCTGTCAACGCTACCACAAAGGAGCGGTGCCTCCTGATGCTCTGAGCTTGATGAAGTCTCGCTACAGCGCCTATGCGGCAGGAGAGAGTCGCTATATCATGGAGAGCACACATCCCCAGCACCCAGACACTGCACTGGATCGTGTGATGTGGAAGGCGCAGATAGAGGATTTTTCGCAGTATACGGACTTTTTGCGATTGGAGATAATGGATGTCAGATCAGGAGAGCATGAGTCAACAGTGACATTTCGTGCAACACTCAGCAGCGGCGTCATGGAGGAGCGGAGTCACTTTCTCTTTGAGGGAGGAAGATGGCTCTATCTGGAGGGTGTGATCATTTGAGGGGAAATTTTCTATAATCGTTTACCTTATTGTCCTATGATATCAGGAAGGATATAAAAAATGAACAGAGAAAATCTATTACGCGTCACACTTTTTGTTTCTATCATGATACTCAACCCACTTTGGGCAGAACAGCGAGAGTTACAGCTGCCTACTCAGACCAGACAGCAGCAGGGTATCACGGCACAGATAGCGCAGACACTCTACAAGCGCGGACTAGAGAAAGAGGCGGCAGAGCGTATCAGTAGTGCTTTTGTCGGAGAGGATGCACTGCTTTCCCGTATGTTGGTGACTCTGCTGCATGAGTATCCACAGGTCAGTCAGGAGGAGGCGCTCTCCTATCTAGCCGCACAGGCACTCCACCGCAATAGGTCACCACTGGACAGCTATGACAGCCTGATTGCCATGGTGAGCAGTATCCAAAAGCGTCCACCCGATACCGGGGAACTAAACGCCCTACAGAGAGCGGCACAGATCAATAAGCTCCACAGAACCTGAGGATTATTTCCTTCGCGTATCCTGCCTGAATGCCATCATAAACTGGTAGATCAGGTACATGGCGATCACCCGCACCACCATTCCCCAAAATGCCTGCCCTTCATAGAGCGTATAGCCTCGTTTGAAGATATTCATAGGGTTGATCAGATCGACGGCTCGGTTGGGAATATTGAGTAGTGTTTCTTTGTCATAGGGAAAGCCATCGTGCAGCACAAGTACCAAAAGGGAAAAGAGCAGAATCCAGAGCAAGACTTTGATCCATGAGGTACCACTGTTGGAAATCAATTTATGTAGAGCAAGCGTAAAGATCCTGCCCTTGTGGCTCCACCAGTCTTCAGAGATAAGTTCATCCAGGTAGAGGCTCTGCTCTATGACGAAGTATTTGTTGGCTTCGGTAATATTGTTCTGTTTTTCAAAGTGTGCTTTGATGTGTCGTGCACTCTCTTTGTTGGGGAAATGTCTGCCTGACAGCAGGGTGGGTTTGCCTCCCTGTTGTCCTACTCCGTGCAGGTGCAGGTAGCTGGCATCATCAAAGCGGCTGGTCTCGAGATCGAGACTGCTGATCTGTGCCCCTGAAAATTGGATGAGATCTTTGCAGACCGCCCCTCTAAACAGTGCTTTGTCACGGAAAACCACATCCCTGAGATCTGCCTTTTCGATAAAAGTAGTGCTGAGGAAGTACGCCTCCTTCTCAAACACGCTTCGTCTAAAATAGACTTTTTCCAGAAAAGTAGCACTGGTAAAGGTCGTCTTGCCACCAAAGTGTGCATCCCTGAAGTATGTCTTTCCTCGAAAAGTAGCCCCCTCAAAAGTGACATCCTGTGTGAAATGCACATGCTCAAAGTTACTTCTGGTAGAAAAGATGGCATGGTCAAAAGAGAGTGTCGACTCCCCAGGAAACACATAGCGTTGGAATTCGAAGTAGGGGAACACCACCATATCCA
>JALWVW010000388.1 GCA_027079365.1 Campylobacteraceae bacterium
TCCTTTGGTAGCTCTTTTGCTTTGCTCGTATTATCGCCGCATCCGCTTAGCAGAAAGGATGCCAATAAGGCTACTCCAACTAATTTTTTCATAGACTATTCTCCTGATTTTATCTCTCTTTTTACTATTGAAAAGGCTGCCAGTGCTGCAACCTACTCAAGAGTAAATAGAGTGTATCACAAAGAGGATATCCCCTTCGTGATACAGGTCAATACTACTTTGCAGCGCCCTTTAAAAGTTCGCTCATCTTTTTGATGTGTTCATTCACATTCAATTTTTTGTCTGTACTGACTTTCTTCCAGAAATCATCTCCCATATGAGAGTGACATCCCACACAGAGTCCTGTTTTTTCCATCCTGTCTCTCTGGTCTTTATCCAGAGGTCTAGAGTCTGGCCAGTGACTTCCGACAGTTTGCAGCTGTTTACCAGTCTTGTGATCAACGACAACAGACCAGTCATAGTTCATCCCTTTGATTGCCTTCATCTGCACCTGAGTGGTCTTAGGTACGATCTTTCCTGTGGCAAGGTTGGTCAGGTCAAGTGTAAAGTCTTTACCCTGTCCTTTCATAAAGAGTCCATCCTGGATACCGTATCCGAGTGACTTAGGATTGTCATGGCAGCTTTCACATGTTCTGGCATGCTTGCCTGTAGTGTGTGGCTGTACCGGTGACATATCTGTACCAGCTACGAGTGATCCATTTGGTCCATCTGGCACTCTCGCTTGCGTATTGAGTGCTACTGTTTCACCGTCTGGTCCAATGATGGTATAAGTGACCTGACATCCTGGGATAATAGGTGTCACAAGACCTTCACCGTTGATACCCAGAATTGGATCTTCCCATCTGAGGTAGCTTCGTGTCTCACTCGCTTTGCCGATCTGTTTCTTGCCTTTGGTACCAAGTACCGACTCGCTGGTCTCGCCATTGGCAAAGTGTGTAGAACCACTTGCAATCCAGTCTATCTTAGATTTACCTGGTGTGTAGTCCACTTTGATGTGACAACCATAACATTGTGGCGCCCAGTCAGCATGACAGGCATAGCACTCCAGATTATCCATATGTGGTGCTACGAGATCCATAGCCACATGTGCATTTTCGGTTTTCCATGACTTATCCATAGCTATTTTCTTGAGTAGTGGTGCTTTGAGATCTTTGCCACTAGCCAAGTGTACGACTACCTCTTTGCCATCCTTCACTACATTGCCCAGTGGGTTACCTCTGGCTGAAAGCAGATAACCATCGAGTGGCTTATACACTGTACCCTGCGTCATCCAATAAGGAAGTTTCTGAGCCAGTCCTCTCTCACCTTCTGGTGCACCGCCAGCCAGGTTCTTCTCACCATAACCAATCTTGAGTTCCCAAGGGAATTTCTTGTTGGTACCATGACAGTCCGCACACTCTATCTCGACCTGACCAAGTGTCGTACCAAACAGTGTACCATCACCATGCATATCAATAGATGTGTGACAGTCCTGGCAGGTCATACCTGCTGCGAAGTGCAAGTCATCTTTAATATGCTTATATCTCTTACCATGTGTTTTGGGCTGTGCTTTACCACCTGCCTGTAATGGAGAACTATAAGGCTGCTCCATCAGACCGACGAAAGAGACACCAATTCGCTTACCACGGTTGTGACAAGAGTTACAAGTCTCAGGGTGAATACCGCTGAATTCTGCGCCGGATGGCGTTTTAACCTTGGCTTCTCTGGTACCTTGCAGCATATGTACCAACAGATGGCCATGCTCTTTTTTATCTATCGTTGGGTCATTTCCTTCATAGAGACCTTCATTACCATAAGGCACATGACAGGCAGAACATCCCATACCTCTCCAGTCACCACGGCCTTTTCGTCCCCTGACACCAATATGGCATCGCTGACAATCAGATCTCTGATAGGTGATAGAAGCATGATAGGCGACTCTTGCCTTGTAATCCTCATCACTCTCACCTGCTTTTCTTTTCAGATCAGCATCAGACTTTGGTGGCAGCGGAAGCTGCTTGAGCTCTGTAGGGAACTGATCGGGAAACTTATCGATCATTGCTACCATATATTTCTTGTAGGTATCTGTACCCCATGCTGGCGTCTTGCCATCTTCATCTTTGACATCATAGTTGGCAAACTGTACCTTTTTGGTAGGCTCTGTTCCCCATGAGTGAAGGTTACCTTGAATCTTACCCGCTTCAGTAGCCATCAGCGCCTTCTTCGTATTGGCTACCGTGTCTGCGTGACAGATACCACAGGTTTTGTCCATGATCCAGAAGCTTCCTGGGTCTCTTACAAATGCTGCGAGTCCACCTGGGTGTGCTTTGGGCGCACCTTTGTGTGCAGTTTCTGCCGTACCCGCTTTGGGATCACCACCATGACAGACCACACATCCACCTGTGTCTCCCATGCCTTGACCCATCGCTACGATCTGTTTCATCATATCGGAGCTAGGCTCTCTGATGTGCTCTATACCATTGTGACATTTCACACAGCTGTCTCCACCTTCGACACTCTTGGGCACTGCGCCCTTCATATCTCCAGCAGAGGCAGAGAGTGTCAGCACAAATATCATCGCATAAAACACGACTTTTAACTTGGCAATCATCTTTTCCTCCTTGGATTGCATTTCGAGGAGCGTATCCTCTACTCGTATAGTATCGGGTTATAGTGCCAAGAAAGTGCCACAATTTATCACATTGTTTAAGAGTCTATTAAAGGATAAGCTATTAGAATAATCTTCAGAGTACCCTATCTAATTCAGGAGTATAAGTTCTATGAAATATATCATCTCTCTACTGCTGCTTATCTCTTTGTCCGCTACACACCTTCCTGCGGACGAGAAAAAACATGTTCTGACGACCCATGAACTTGGCTGGATGAACAATCTAGAAGAAGCCAAAGTCATCGCAC
>JALWVW010000389.1 GCA_027079365.1 Campylobacteraceae bacterium
ATACCATAAGCTCTGGCCTGTTTGAGCAGGGTGATCATGGGCTCCTTTGAGGGAGGATTTTTGACTGGAGGGAAAAAGCCATAGATCTCATCCATATAGAGCAGGGTTCTCAGTCTGTTGGAGCCACTCTGCAGTCGCATCCATGCGATATACTTGTTCAACAGAAGCGTGACAAAAAACATGCGTTCATCATCATTAAGGTGCGCAATAGAAAAGATTGCTATCTTGGCTTTGCCCTCCTCGTCATAGAGGAGTTTTTGGATATCAAGTGCTTCACCGCTCAGCCAGTTGACAAAGTTGGGGGAGGCAATCACTGCATTGAATTTGGTAGCGAATCTAAAGCGCTCTTTGCTTGGATAAAAGCTCTTGAGCGGCAATACCCCTATCTTCTGAAAAGGTGGATTGACAATCCTGCCTACCAGCACTTCGATACTGAGATTTTCTCCCTCCATCCAACTTCTAGAAATAATCTGAGAGAGTAAAATATACTCTTTGGAGTCCAGAGGATCAGCTTCAATACCGACAAGTGAAAGCAATCCCATGACGGAGCTTTTGAGATAGGATGCAAAGTTGTCACTGTCATCCAATATGGCACGACTAGGCAAAGAAAGTGAGCTCATCAGGTCAATGGGCACCCCAGATTGGCTTCCCGGTGTATAGATCGTTTTGCACACCTGGTCAAACTTTGCTACACGCGCACTGCTTTGCCCCCAACTCTCTATCCCCTCTTTCCAAAAGGATGCTGTTTTGGCAGCATACGCTGCGACATCTTCACCTTTGGATTCCGCCTCATCTTTGACCCATGGCATAAAGCTTTCGGTGCTGAATGCAGGATCAGTTAGACAGAGGTTGCCCATATCTCCTTTGGGATCGATGACAATAGAGGGGATATTGTCAATCGCGGCTTCTTCAATAATGTCTACACCCAAACCGGTCTTGCCGCTTCCTGTCATACCAATAATCGCCGCATGGGTGGTAAAATTTTTATTTTTGAGTAGTGTCAATACCTCGGTAGGGTCAAATGTCTCTCTGTCTACATCTTTGCCGAGATAAAAAAGTCCAGCTTTTTCGTATACTTCTTCCATACCTCTTCCTTGTCTTCTGGTAATATGATATTGTAACGAAATATAGTATAAAGGGCAGCTCAAAAGTTGGCTATACCTTGGCACATAGATAAAAAGAAGGGTAAAAAAAGGAGGGGGATAGCACAAATTAGTATTCCGGATTAGGTCCGGAAATACACAAAAGGGCTAGGAAGTGATCTCTATCTCTTGACTACTGCTGTATACTTTAACTTTACTGCCTTTTTGGTTGCCAATATTGACATTGGTAATAGCGGGTGTCGTGCATCCTGCCAATATGAGTGCAGCAATTGCGCCATAAATAATTTTTTTCATCTCTATACTTCCTTGTGTCCACTTGATTTAGCTCGTGTAGCCTTGTTTGTCTACATAATGGACGAATTCTAGCAGATTAAACCTCAAGATAAGTTTTAATGGACAAAAATATGTACTTTTTCTTCTTAAAATATCTTTTTTCTATGCTTTCGGAGGTTTTGTACTGCTTCCATCCTTAACTGGAGTCTTCTTGCGATTTGGTTTTGGCTTCTTGGGCGGCTGCACTATGCCCTGCAACATGAAAGTATAAGGCTCACCTCCTGCTGCCTGAAGCACCACAAGCACCTCGCCTTTTTGTCTCGTGACATCAAAAAGCTCAATATGGTTCATGGTCAGATCTACCGCTACCTTGTCATCGTATTTCAAGGGAAGTTTATAGTTGTTTCCCTCCACACGGAGAAGTTTATTCTCCTCTTTTTCTACCAACCAACAGACCGTTGCCCGTGAGAGGCCATAGAGGGAATTGCCTGTATTGTAAATACAAAGACGGTCAAATTCTCCTTTTTTAATTGTGAGATTCCCATCACTGTACATAAGATCCTGATAGAGCACCATAATAACCTTGTCATCCTCAATAGCCTTGGTCAGATACGAAAAGAGGTGCTTGTTGGAGCTTCGTTGCATAGAGAGTGCGCTATAGAGCCCCAGCATGACAATGGAAAGCAGTGCCACTGAGATCAATACCTCTATCAGCGTAAAGGCATGACGCCGCCTGATCATGCCTCCCTACCTGTCCATCAATCCGACACGCAGTGCCTCTTCATAGCTGGTGATACCCTGCGCCATCATATCGGCGAGCTTATCGGAGATCGTACGCATACCATTCTTTTTCATCGCCTCCCGGATTTCATTATCATTCAATCCGTTTGTGATCATCTCCTGCACCTCATCACTGATAATAAACAGTTCTCCTACTGCCTGCCTGCCTCTGTAGCCGGTAAAATCACATTCAGTGCACCCTACGGCTTGATAAAAAGTATGCTTCTCATCCAGTCCGCACTCTTCCAGCACAGAAGCCTCAAGTAGTGTAGGCACCTTGCACTTCTCACACAGTTTTCTTGCCAACCTTTGTGCCAGCACACCAAGCAGCGTAGAAGAGAGTAAATAGCCCTCTATACCCATATCCATCAATCGTGTCAACGAAGAGGTGGCATCATTCGTGTGTAGCGTTGAGAGCATCAGATGCCCTGTCAGTGCAGCTTGTATCGCGATCTGTGCCGTTTCTTGATCCCTGATCTCCCCCACCATGACCACATCCGGATCCTGTCTCAGTATAGAGCGAAGTCCCGATGCAAAAGTCAGACCTACTTTGTCATTGATCTGTATCTGGCTGATATTCCCTGTATTGTACTCCACGGGATCTTCGACAGTAATAATATTCTTGTCAGGTGAAGCAATATGCTGCAAAAAGGAGTGCAGCGTGGTCGATTTACCGGAGCCTGTAGGACCTGTAACCAAAATCATGCCATGTGAATGGTTTAACAGTCTATAGA
>JALWVW010000390.1 GCA_027079365.1 Campylobacteraceae bacterium
AAATAGCCTTTGGCATGGGCAGAGCCCTGGTACTCCTCATAGATCTCGGCATGACATTCGCTACAGGAGTGGTTATCCGGATAACTGCTTTTGGCGTGAGAAGCTGTCCAAAGGGCTATCACTAAAAGAAAAAAATATTTCATAGGTATCCCGTAGTTGGATAATATGGAAAAATGACATCCGTCATCTCTACATATCACCCTCCCCAGAAGGAGAGAGTAAGATCACTTACGCACCAGGAATGTGCTGTCTGTGCTCTACAGAGTAAGTAAAGGTAGGTGTTGTCAAGTTCTCGATATACTTGATAAACTTACCAGTCTCAGACTCATAGATACCGATTCTTCCGGTTGTCCACTCTGAGATCATCGTCCACTTACCATGGTTTGCAGGCTCAGCGTGAAGCAATCTAGGCTGTACAGGCTCTTTGACCGCTGCACCCAGTTTGTCCGGCATTGGCAGGATAGTCTCCTGACCAAATGCTTTTTCGTTCACTGCTACCTTCTCATGCTGGGTAGCATCCCACTCTTGGAGTACTTTCTTGGTCTTCGCATCAATCAGCTGACCTTTGGTCTTGCCCACTTTGATGATACGATCTGTTTCAAGCGTCTCTTTGTTGATCAGGTGCACTTCATTATAGAATGCTGGCTTTCCAAGAACACAGTCAGACCAGATCCAAGGTGTATCTTCGCCTGTACCTACGAAGAGTCCGCCGCCTGCTGTTGGTACTTTTTTGACTACTTTCCAGCTTGGAGACTCCCAGATAACCACAGAACCAAAGTTCATAGAGTTCGTAGCATTGAGCTGCTTGCCCATCTTCTTGTTGAACCAGCTTGATCCTTGACCTGGGTGTGGCTTGGATTTTTTACCGGTATAGACTTTGGCTGCCAGTTTCATGGTTTTCTGATCCACGATACCCATCAGGTCAGACCCCTGAGATGCGACCTGTACATAGCGGCCGAAGTCCTCACCTTCGTTCTCATTCAAGAACGCATCATGCAGTACTTTACCAATATTGGGAATATCTCCTACGATAGGGAAATTAGGCTTGCTGTAGTCTACGACATATACATGACCTGCATCTTTGAGCGCAAATGAGAAATAAGGACCATAGGGTGTATCTGCAATATAAGCCACACGGCTTGGCCCAATCTGTCCATCTGTAT
Organism: Campylobacteraceae bacterium; assembly: GCA_027079365.1. Classification (GTDB taxonomy): domain Bacteria; phylum Campylobacterota; class Campylobacteria; order Campylobacterales; family Sulfurovaceae; genus JAAXPZ01. The sequence goes on from JALWVW010000390.1 coordinate 1,164, forward strand.
CGATCACACGGCTTGTGTCATAGACTTTGAGCGGCTCCAGTGTCATTGCATCACACAGTACGGCACCGCCTGGGTTGTAGTTACCTGCCATGATGTACTTTCCATCAGGAGATACTGCCAAACCTCTGGACTCCTGTCCTACCTGCACGGTTGCCAATGCTGGCTGGCCAGGTGCTGCGATATCAAACATGGTTAGCTTTCCTGATCTGGAGATAGAGTAGGCATATCTAGGGTCATGCTTGTTGGTCACGGTGACATGTACAGCAAATCCAGCTTTGTGACGAGAAAGCACTTTGCCCGTAGTTGAGTCAATAAAGTCCACCAAAGAAGCGTCTCTTTCCGTAGCGAAAGTGATATCTTTGACATCATTAACATCTGCTGCCTTAGGATACTTTTTCGCCAGTGCTTCGCGATCAGCCAGTTTCGTCCAGCTCTTATGGACCTCATCAAAGCTCAGCTTCAGCTCGACGGTATTTTTCCAGTCCATAAGGTAATCAATCATACCACTCGCATCATCTTTGGAGAATGTTGCGTTCCATGCTGGCATAGCAGTGTTGTCTCTACCATTCAAGATGGTCTCTGCCAAAAACTCTCTACTCTTTTTCTTGAGTGCTTTTGGTCTCAGGTCAGATCCCACACCACCTTGGTGAATAGGGCCGTGACATCCCTGACACTCTTTTTCAAATACTTTTGCAAAATCCATGCTCGAAGTACCCGCTATGGCCATGCTAGCCACAAAGCTTGTCGCAGCTGCCATACCTAAGATTCGTTTCAATTTCATATTTTCTCCTTTGGTTTAAGATGGGGTCTATCACCCAATCTACTCAACACTGATCTGAAAACCAGACAACACAGTATAGGGCACCTCTAGTAATAGGTGTCCTATAGAACCAACCGATGCTCTGGTTCTATTTTTCCTTCCACGGTACTATTCTACTCTGTTTCAAATCTGCCGCTCTTGACATATATCAAATAGTACAAAGTTATCCTCTTTCTCCTAAACTCTTTTTACCAATGGTAACACTCACCATACTCTCAAATAAGGCTCTTTTGAGGTTCCTTTTACTACTTTTTGGATATACTCTTTTACTTTATTTAACTTGGGAGTATCGACATATGAACGAAGCAAAAGTGATCTGGATGGATGGAGAGTTCGTGGTCTGGGCAGATGCCAAGGTGCACGTGCTGACACATACACTGCACTACGGTAATGCGGTTTTTGAAGGTACCAGAGCCTATCAGACGGCTGATGGTCTAGCGATCTATAAGCTGGAAGAACATTGCAAACGACTTTACAATTCGGCCAAGATCGTGGCCATAGAGCCCAATATGGACTACGAGGTCGTCAAGCAGGCACATATTGACCTGTTGCGAAAAAATGACTTCGAAGAGAATGTCTACCTAAGACCCCTGATCTATCTGGGATATGGTGCCATGGGTATCTACCACAAAAAAGCACCAGTCAACACCATGATCGCTGCCTGGGAATGGGGTGCATACCTCGGTGATGAAGGATTGGAAAATGGCATCACCTGCTGTACCTCCTCAATCACACGCAACCCCAATCGCTCCACCTTTGGCAAGGCCAAAGCTGCTGCCAATTACCTCAACTCCCAAATGGCAAAATACGAAGCGATCGAAAATGGCTTTGAGGAGGCGTTGATGCTGGATGAAAATGGCTTTATTGCGGAAGGTACAGGTGAGTGTATCTTTGTCGTCAGAGACGGTGTCCTGATCTCTCCTCCCAATGACAACTCACTAGAATCCATCACGCAGGGGACGATCCTGGAGCTTGCCAAGGACTTCGGTATCCCAGTCGAGCGACGCAACATCACCAGAGATGAGATTTATATCGCAGATGAAGTATTTCTCACAGGTACCGCAGCGGAAGTCACACCAGTACGCTCATTGGATCACAGAGTCATCGGAAACGGCAGTCGGGGAGAAATGACAAAAATGCTCCAGGCAGCCTACTTCGATGTCGTACATGGAAGAGACGAAAAATACAAGCACTATCTTACTTATATTTAAACAGATTCAATAACACAAAGCAGTGGAGGCTTTTGGCCCCACCAAAAAGGAAAAACTATGCCAGCAGATATGAATGATTATTTTAAAAAGAAAAAGCCCTCAAGCAATACAAATGGAAACGGCGGAAACGGCAACAATATAGAAAACCCCTTCAAGGGAATGGGTGGCGGAGGCAAAAGTGCCTCCCTTCTGATCATACTTGTTATTATCGGTTTTTTAATCTTTACTTTCAAGCCCTTTACGATCATCAATTCAGGAGAGGTAGGTATCAAAGTCAATATGGGTAAATTTGAAAAAGAGCCGCTTCATGCAGGACTGCACTTTTTCATCCCTGTCATCCAAGAAGTTATTCCTGTCAATATCAAGTCTCGCATGATCGTCTACAGCAACCGTACTGGCGGTGCCTTCAGCGATGTCCAGCGCAAATCCTACAGTGGACAGGAGTATGAAGGAGGCGTCAAATATAACCCAGCGATCACTGTCAAAGACAAACGAAACCTCAATGTCAGTATTGATATCGCCGTACAGTATCAGCTCAAGCCTGCAAGCGCACCTCAGATCTTTGCCACCATAGGCGCCGGCTGGGAAGACAAGATCATCAACTCCAAAGTACGAAAAGTCGTCCGTAATGTACTCGGACAGTACTCTGCTGAAGAGATGGCCGAAAAGCGGGGAGAGATCAACAATCTCATAGAGACAAATATTCGCAAAGAGGTAGATCTTCAGCCAAACCAACCCGTCACCTTGCTCGCTGTCGACCTGCGCAATATCAACCTTCCCACGCAGGTACAGGAACAGATCAATCAGGTGCAAATGGCAAAACAAAAAAAGCAGAAAGCGGAGATCGATGCCAAAAGCCGTGCTGCAACTGCAGAAGGTATCGCGGCCAAAAACCGTATCGAAGCCCAGGGAGAAGCAGACAAGATTCGCATCAAAGCACAATCCCAGGCCAAGGCCAACAAGCTCATCTCTGACTCTTTGACCCCTGCACTGCTCCAGCTGGAGCAGATCAAGACCCAGGCGCAGTTCAACGAAGCACTCCGGGTCAACAAAGATGCACAGATCTTCCTTACACCTGGTGGCGCCGTACCTAACATTTGGGTAGATGCCAAAGGAAAACAAGAAAAGATTAGCGCACAGCAATAACTGAATTAAGAAGTAGGAAGTAGGAAGTAGGAATTACTAAATTCCCACTTCTTTTTATTTTGAAAATATTTGCAAAAAACTCATCATAAACTCCTGATTCCTCACTCCTAATTCCTAATTTATTTCGGAGAAATGACAATGACCATAGACTGGAACAAAAACCCCCTCATCCCCGCTATCGCACAGGAAGATTCCACTGGAGAGATACTCATGCTCGCCTATATGAATGAAGAGGCATACAACCTCACACTCTCTACTGGATACGCGCACTACTATAGCCGAAGCCGTCAACGCCTCTGGAAAAAAGGCGAGAGCTCCAACCATACACAGGAGGTCATTGATGTACTGCTGGACTGTGATGCCGATACAGTGGTGCTCAAGATCAAACAAAATGGTGTCGCCTGTCATACAGGGCGAAAGAGCTGCTTCTTCACCTCGGTCACGCAGGACAAAGTGATCCTCGAGCAGGAGGTAGATACCTCAGCTATGTATGGTGTGGTCGATACGCTGTATCATACAATTTTGGAGAGAAAAAGTGCCAAAACATCTGAGAATTCCTGGACTCATAAGCTTCTCAATGACAAAGCACTACTGCTTTCCAAGATACGAGAAGAGGCAGACGAGCTGGCTATTGCTATCGAGGTAGAGAGTGATACACAGGTGATCTATGAAGCTGCTGACCTGCTTTATCATACATTGGTAGGATTGGGCAGTCGCGACATCACACCAGACAGGGTCAAGCAGGAGCTTGCGCGCAGATTCGGTACCAGTGGACTGGAAGAGAAGGCAAGCCGCTAGTGTCCTACAAAATCAACAATGCCAAGAGCGTCGTACACGCTTTCCTCCTCTCTATAGGCATCACTGTAGCAGAGCCTGCCACCATATTGCCACTACTCGTACATCATTTCAGTGACTCTCTGATACTGGTAGGGATCTTCGCTTCACTACTCAGGGGTGGCGCGATCGCTGTGCAGCTTTTTGCTGCCTTTTATGCCCAGAGCTATGAGCGGGTCATGAAGTACATGCATCGGGTCTTTTTCTTCCGTTTTGCCTCTTGGTTTGCCGTGGGTGCAAGCATCTACATTGTAGGAGACAGTAACCCTACCCTCACGCTCTGGCTGATTGGGATCTTCTTTTTCACCTTCTCCTTCTCTGCCGGCTTTGGTGCTATCTACTTCAAGGAGATCATCGCCAAAGTCTTTGATTCACAGGAGCGGGGTTCTGCGATGGCAAACAGACAGCTCTTTTCTGCACTGGGTGCGATTATCAGCGGTGGGATCACAGGCTGGGTGCTTGCCAATTATGAGGCACCCAACAATTATGCCTTTCTCTTTATGATCTCCTCACTGATTATGGTCGTAGGACTTGTCTCCTTTGGATCGATCAAAGAACCACCAAAGAAAAATACAAGTAGCAGAGAGAAAAGTTTTCTAGAATTTCTAAAAAATAGTAAAAAACTTCTCTCTGCAGATGAAAGGCTACAGCTACAGATCAAAGTCTCACTCCTTGGGTACTCTTTTTTACTTGCGATGCCCTTCGTTATCATTAAGGCAAAAGAGACCGTGGAGCTCACAGGGTGGATGATTGGAGGTTTCATCACCGTCCAGATGGTTGGAGCCATGATCGGCAATATGTTCCTCTGGAAACGCTTTGCCCCCAACTACGCAGGCATGCTTCAGACTGCCTATGGATTTATGCTTACCGCTTTTGTGATCGCACTTTTTGCCAAAGGTGCGATAGCATACATGCTGATATTTTTCATCTTTGGTATAGGGATGGATGGGTTTAGAAATGCGGATACCAATCTCGTCCTGGAGATTGCTCCAGAAGACAAACGCCCCGTCTATGTAGCGATACAGTCGACCATTGTCTCCCTGGGGCTCTTCTTCTCTATTCCCGGTGGATTTATTTTGGAGTGGTTTGGCTACACGGTACTCTATCTGGTCACGCTTGGGATGTTGGGAATCGGACTGCTGTACACACAGAAGCTAAAAAAGCACCTTACGATATAATCATAGAGAGAGAAAGAATCTCCCACTCCTGACTACAAAAATATACTGCACCCAGGACTCTCTGCATTGCCTCCGGCAAAATAATGACCATCAAAGCTAACCAGAGAGTAAGTACGATCAGTGCCCAATGAGCTCGTCAGTCCTTCGATAGAGAGAAATCCCAATGAGTCCGCACCCATATCCGAGGCGATCTCCTCAGGTGTATGTCTTGTAGAGATCAGCTCCTGCTTGGTCGGCGTATCGATACCGTAGCGACAGGGGTATTTGATCTCTGGTGCTGCGATACGCATATGCACCTCTGCCGCGCCTGCTTCTTTGAGCATTCTGACGATCTGCTTGGAGGTGGTACCCCTGACCAGCGAGTCATCGATGATCGCTACTTTCTTTCCTGCGATCATATGCTTAATCGGCGAGAGTTTAAGTTTGACTTTGAGGTCACGGATCTCCTGTGTCGGCTCAATAAAAGTACGGCCTACATAGTGATTTCGCACGATCCCCATCTCAAAAGGTACGCCAAGCCCATCTGCATAGCCTTTGGCAGCAGCGACACCAGAGTCTGGCACAGGCAGTACCAGATCTACCTCTGCCGGCATCTCCTCTGCCAGTTTTCGCCCCATTTTTAACCTCATCTCATAGACATTTTTTCCATCAATGATTGAATCAGGTCTGGCGAAATAGATATATTCGAAGGCACAAGGATGAGGGTCGGGATCAAAGATTTGCTTAGAACAGGGTTCTTTACCCTCCTCAAAAGTCAGCATCTCGCCAGGCCTCACATCACGCACAAACTCCGCACCCACCAGATCAAACGCACAGGTCTCAGATGCCACGATCCATCCACCATCTTTGAGTTTTCCCAGACTCAGTGGTCGAATACCGAAGCGATCACGCACCACAAACATCTTGGAACGGCTCTGTATAACTAGACAGTAGGCACCCTTGATCTTCTCCAGCATATCACGGATACGATCGACGAGATGACCCTCTTGGCTCTTGGCGATCAGATGGATGATATTTTCCGTATCCATATCCGTCTGGAAGATCGCACCTTTCTCGATCAGCTCATCTCGTATCTCGTACTTGTTGGTCAGATTACCATTATGGACGATGGACATTTCCCCCAGTTTATACTTGGCAAAAACCGGCTGAGAGTCATTGGTGGACTGCTTGCCTGCTGTGGAGTAGCGGTTGTGCCCTATGGCACAGTCCCCCCTCAGGTTGTCCAGTGCACTCTGAGAAAATACATCAGAGACCATGCCCTTCTTCTTGTAGATAGAGATATGCTCTCCATCAGCCGTAGATATCCCCGTAGCCTCCTGCCCACGGTGTTGCATGGCAAAAAGTGCATAATATGCTACCGTCGAAGCTTTTTTGGCACCGAAAACACCTACAATTGCACACATATTATATTCCTAAACAGTCATTGATAGAGTAGAGACCCGGCTCTTTGTCTGCGATCCATTTGGCAGCACGAATCGCACCCTTAGAGAAGGTCTCCCGGCTGGTAGCGGTATGATTGAGCTCAATAAACTCTCCGTCATTGTAGAATCCTACTGTATGACGACCTACGATATCGCCGCCCCGCAGTGCCATCACCGCGATCTCATCTTTGGTTCTGGCTCCTATCTGCCCATCACGACCACTGATCCGGACAGCATCCAGATCCAGTCCACGTCCCTTGGCTGCAAACTCTGCCAGTGTCAAGGCCGTACCACTGGGGGCATCTACTTTATGTCTATGGTGCTGCTCTACGATCTCGATATCAAAATCTGTCAAAGTTTCAGCCACCTTTTCGACTAGCTGTTTCAGCAGCGCGATACCTGCAGACATATTGGAAGCATAGAGTACGGGCATATTTTTGGAGGCCTCCACAAGTAGGTTCTGCTGATGCTCACTAAATCCTGTGGTAGCAATCACCAGTGCCTTGGGGTTTTCCAGTGCCTGCTCACAGAGCTCCTGTGTCGCCACGGGTGCAGAGAAGTCTATCACCACATCCACATGCTCCAGAAATGCTTTCATGCTATTGGTAATAAATACATCCTCAGGCACAGCCGTCTTGAGCTCATCAAATACATGCAGCGCGGTCAGCTTCAATGCGCTGAGCTCCAAGCGCTCCTCATCCAATACATTGTTAATCAGATGCTCTCCCATACGCCCCGTACTGCCAACGATCCCTACTCTGACCATTATGCTTGTTCCAATATATGCTCTAGCGCCTGCATGCCGGCTATAGCCCCATCACTGGCGGCACATACTACCTGCTTGGCAGCCTCTATACGCATATCTCCCGCCGCATAGAGTCCGGGTACATTCGTATGCATTTTGAGATCTACAATGACCTCCCCTTGCTCATTAGTACCGCAGAGAAAAGAACCATCTTCCTGTATCAAGACCTGATTTTTGACATTATTTCCGACAAAAACAAAAACACCTGGTACATCCAGTGTGCGAGGTGCCGTTCCATCTTTAAATACGATGTCTAGACCAGTAAGCCCCATAGCATCACCAAAGGCTCTATCGATGGAAGCATTGAGTATCAACTCTATCTTGTCGTTCTTCATCACCCTCTCTACCGTAGGAGGTGCAGCTCTGAACTCCTCTCTACGATGTATGACATAAACCTTTGAGCAGATATTGGCAAGGTACAGTGCCTCTTCAAGTGCTGTATCACCACCACCCAGAACAGCTACCTCTTTATTCTTGTAGAAGAACCCATCGCAGGTGGCACAAGTGCTGACCCCTTTTCCAAAAAATTCATCTTCACCTTCAAATCCAGCTCGTCGGGGCGTGCTTCCCGTGCAGACGATCACAGTTTTTGCTTCCACCTGCTCTGAACCGATATCAAGCACGAAATGTTCTCCACTTTTGCTTACTCGCTTCACCTCTTTCATCTCATGCTTGAGTCCAAAGTGCTGACACTGGTGTGGCCATGGCTCCATCAGGTCCATCCCTGTCATACCTTCTCTGAATACCCCAGGATAATTCTCTATCTCAGAACTTTGAGTGATCTGTCCGCCTGGCATACCCATCTCAAACATCGTGACATTTTTTAGTCCACCTCTGGTCGCATAGAGTCCCGCTGTCAAACCTGCTGGTCCGCCACCGATAATTGCACAATCAAGCATTGTTGTTCCTTTTTGGAAATATAGGTTTTGTAAACAAATTATACTGCGATAAACTTGTTTAATTATTTAAGGGAGCCTCTAAGGGCATTTTGTTGGAAAGAAAAGTATGGGAGTGCGACAAAGAGGAGAA
>JALWVW010000391.1 GCA_027079365.1 Campylobacteraceae bacterium
TGGATTGGAAATTGTGAGTGAAGAAAAAGTACGAGTGTATTATTAAGATGAGATTAAATAGATAAAAGATTTCACCTCATCTCTTATTCCTTTTTCAATCTCTCCGTTTCAAAAACACCCCACTCTCTACATGAGCAGTATGAGGAAACTGGTCAAACAGTGCTGCATCCTGTACGCTGTGTGTCTGGGTCAGGGTCACTAGGTCTCTGGCGAGGGTTTCTGGGTTGCAGGAGATGTAGAGGATATGCTCGATGCCTGAGATCAGGGTGATCGTCGCCTCATCCAACCCTGCTCTGGGAGGATCCACCAGTACACAGCTGAAATCATAGCTGTCCAAATCTACCTCTGCCAGCCGCCTGAACTCCCGCTTGCGTTCCAGTGCCTCTGTCATCTCCTCGGAGCTGAGACGCACGAAGGTAATGTTCTCTACATTGTTGAGCGTACAGTTCTCCTGTGCTGCTTTGATGGAGTTTTTGCTGATCTCGGTTGCCAACACTTTTGTAAACAGTTCTGACAAGGGCAGTGTAAAGTTGCCAAGACCGCAGTAGCTCTCTAGCAGATCACCGCTGTTTGCTGTGGCTGCATGCTGTTTGGCCCAGGTGATCATCTTGACATTGACTGTGGGGTTTGGCTGGGTAAATCCCCCCTCGTAGTAACGATAGCTGTAATCCCTGCCGTCTATTGACAATCGTTCTGTGACATAGGACTGGGAGAGTACCTCTTTTTGCTTGCGGCTTCTGCCGATGATGGCGATACCATGTTGCTGTTCGAGCAGGCGGGCTTGGGCAATCCAATCCTCGGCCAGCTTGCGGTGGTAGATCAGTGTTACCAGACATGCATCGGTAGTGGTCGCCAGAAACTCTATGGCAAAGAGCCTGTGTGAGAGCTCTCTGTGCGCATTGATACTCTCCAGCAGATCCCACATCCTACGCTCTATCGGCTCGATCACTTTGGGACACTCTGTGATACTCACCGCGCCCTTACGATCCAGTCTGCCCATCGCATAGTGGCACTGCTCTCCCTCATGCCAGATACAAAACTCTGCTCTGGCACGATAATGGCTCCCAGGAGAAGGAAATATCTCCAGCGTATCGGTATAAAAAGGTGCCAGTAGTTCACTGACCTTTGCTGCCTTGATTTGTAGCTGTGTTTCATAGCCCATTTCAAAAAGTCCACAGGAGCCGCATGCTCCAAAATGTCTACAGTGCAAAATCATCAACCTTCAGGGCGCTTCTAACAATGGGTAATTGTGGGTATTGCCTATTTATTAGAGGTGCCCTTTATTGGAGTTTGGATATAATACCTGCTATTTTAGCAAAAAGGTACTACGATGGCGTTAAGTGTGGTGATATTGGCAGCGGGGCAGGGAACCAGAATGAAATCTGACACCCCGAAAGTACTTCACGAGATCTCCGGCAAACCCATGCTTTTTCATACCATCGATGCGGCACAGGCGGTCTCGGATGATATCACTGTCGTACTCTACCATCAGGCAGAGCGTATCCAGCAAGAGATCGAAGCTGCGTACGAAGGCATTCACTTTCATACGCAGGATGCACTACGCTTCCCTGGTACCGGCGGTGCCATGCGTGGTGTCAAGACCCTACATACACGCACCCTGATCCTCAATGGTGACATGCCACTGCTGACCGAAAGCTCTCTCAGACTACTGGCAGAAGGAGATGCAGATATCAACATGAGTATCATCGTGCCCGACAGACCCTATGCCTATGGTCGCGTAGTAATTGAGAATGACAAAGTCCAAAAAATCATCGAAGAGAAAGACTGCACTCCAGAGCAGAAGCAGATCAGACACCTCAATGCCGGCGTCTACTGCGTCTCCCAAAGGGTACTGGAAGAATATATCCCTAAACTCAATAATGACAATGCCCAATCAGAATATTACCTGACCGATATCATACAGATGGCAGTAGCAGACAGCAGAAAGGTGCATCCCGTGATCGTGCAGGAGGAGGACTTCCAGGGTGTCAACTCCAAGCTCGATCTTGCCAATGCCGAGCGCTTTATGCAAAACCGTATCAAAGAGACACTGATGATGCAAGGCGTGACTATGCGTCTGCCGGAGACCATCTATATCGACAGTCGTGCCTCTTTTGAGGGGGAGTGCCTACTGGAAAACGGTGTGACGATCCTGGGAGAGAGCAGGCTGATACACGCACACATCAAGGCGCACTCAGTGATCGAATCCTCCTACATTCAGGACTCTGATGTGGGGCCTATGGGAAGGATACGACCCGATACTGTGCTCAAAAACAGCCATGTCGGCAACTTTGTCGAGGTGAAAAAATCGACACTAACTGGTGTCAAGGCAGGCCATCTCTCCTATATCGGAGACAGTCAGATCGATGAAGGCTCCAATATCGGTGCCGGCGTCATCACCTGCAACTATGACGGCAAAAAAAAGTACCAGACCATCATCGGTAAAAATGTCTTTGTAGGCTCCGATACACAGCTGGTCGCTCCAGTCACTATCGAGGACGATGTAATGATCGCAGCAGGAAGTACCATCAACAAAAATATCCAAAAGGGAGCATTAGCCATCTCCAGAGCCCCACTTAAGACGGTTCAAAACTTCTTCTACAAGTTTTTTGGGAAAGAGGGCTAAATGCAGATAAATCTTCAGGGGAAAACCGTACTGCTGGGTATCACTGGCTCTATCGCTGCTTACAAAGCCTGTGAGGTTGCCAGACTCTTTATCAAAGCAGGTGCCGATGTCCATGTGATCATGAGCAACAGTGCGCAGCGCTTTGTCTCGGTACTCACTTTTGAGGCACTGACCCACAACCCCGTACTACACGAAGAGAGCGAGAGTTGGAGCTCTGACTTGAACCACATCGATATCGG